>JBGVOA010000080.1:0-6634 GCA_045126095.1 Christensenellales bacterium
CATCCTGTTCCCGATCCTGATCACCGTGATCGCTGGCCTCATCGCGCCCCGTTCGGTTGCACTGGTCGGCTTTTTGATGTTCGGTAACCTGATCCGTGAGTGCGGCGTGCTGGAGCGTCTCAGCAAGACCGCGCAGAACGAGCTTGCCAACCTGGTCACCATCGTCCTGGGCATCACCATCGGCGGCACCATGGTCGCTGACAAGTTCCTGGACCCCACCACCATCCTGATCCTGCTGCTTGGCCTGTTCGCCTTCGTGTTTGACACCGCCGGCGGCGTGCTCTTCGCCAAGTTCCTGAACATCTTCCGCAAGAAGAAGATCAACCCCATGATCGGCGCCTCCGGCATCTCCGCCTTCCCCATGTCCTCCCGCGTCATCGCCAAGATGGCCCTGAAGGAGGATCCCTCCAACTTCATCCTCATGCAGTCCACTTCCGCCAACGTGTCTGGCCAGCTGGGCTCCATCGTGGCTGGCGGCATGGTCATCACGCTGATCTCCATGCTGATCGGCGGCTAACCGAAGGAGGAAAACGACAATGAAGAAGCTGATTTCCCTTCTGATGATCCTTCTGCTGGCGCTGACCGGCGTGTTCGCCCTGGCCGAGGAGCCGACAGACGCCCCCGAGACGCCCGTCGAGACCGTTGAGACCACTGAGTCCACTGAGTCCGCCGACGGCGCTGAGCCCACCAAGGAGCCCAGCCTCATCGCCAAGGGCCTGACCGTCACCGGGTTTGGCCTGGCCGGCGTGTTCCTGGTGCTGATCCTGTTCTTCCTGACCATCAAGGTGATGGGCAAGCTGCTCAAGTAAGTACCCATCCGGCGCGTCCGCTTCACCGCGGGCGCGCTTTTTACATTTTAGCGGGAACATTTTCCTCCCCTGCGGCGTTATATGGGTGAAAGCTCCCACCCGACTGCCACGGAGGTACCGATATGAAGAAGCTCCTTGCCCTGCTCTGCGCCCTGATGCTGATGCTGCCGCTGCTGCTCCTGCCTGCTCCCGCCATCCCCGCCCAGGCCGAAACGCCCGCCTATGCCATCATCGCCCTGACCAGCCAGTACGGCAGCAAGCCCACCGTCACCATCGAGGACGCGGCCTTCCTGCGCTGGCTTCAGGCGCTGCTGACGGTCGATTCCCCCGCAGAGTCCCTGCCCTACCGCCCCGCCGACGATGTGTACGAAATCACCTTCTACGGCAGCGACGTGCGCGTCTACACCGTCACCCACGACGACCTGTACAGCCTCGCCCGCGTGCAGCTGCCCGACGGCAGCGTCCACGAGATCAGCATCAACGTGCCGGAAATGCTGAACCGCGCCGTGTTCGAGGCGCTCTCCTTCGCCATTCCGGAATCGCACCGGAGCCTGCTGCAAAGAAACGGCTGGACGGTGGCTTTCCGCCATCCGCACATGCCCCTGCAGCTGCCGCAGAAGCTGGAAGCCTCCCGCACGGACGCATCCGCCCTGCACTTCACCTGGGCCGATCTCTTCCTGCAGGATGCAGGCTATGACATCACGCCATGGCTGGGCCAGGTTGTTATCCCCTATGTGTACTCACTGTACGAGAGCATGCCCCGCAGCGCCTTCTACACCGACGACGCCAGCGACGTCCGCTGCTCCATGTACGCCGTGGTGCTGGAGTGCGACGGGCAGATCCTCGGCGCGTACCTGTTTGCCTACTCCCTGGACGGCAGCAACCTCATGTCCCTGAAGGGCAACGCCGCGCCCGCGCTGCTGGACGGGCAGACCGTCCGCGAGTACCTGCTGGCCCGCCTGCCGATGACCGAGGCCGAAAGCGAGCTGGCCGCCCTCACGCCGGAGGAGGTCATCATCCGCTACGGCATGATCAACGATCCCATGCTGACAGACATCGGCGTACTGCTGCAGAACCTTGGCAGCGGCAGCAGCCAGCTCTTCAGCCCGCTGGCGCTTATGCCCATCCCCAAGGGGCAGACAGTTACCGTGACCGGAAAGGTCTGGGAGGACGACCTGGTCTCCTACGAGATCGAAATGCCCCAGGGCCTCCGTTTCCCGCAAATCATATACGAATCCCCCGAAACCGGCTGGAAGGTCGTCAGCTTCTACAACACCGGGATGTAAGCCGCATATTTCTTGTCCCCCGCCCTTCACAAGCGGGGGATTTTCGTGTATAATAGGGTAAGTAAAGCTTGTTCAACACCACTGATGGAGGAATATATGATGTCCAACGTCATCCGCAAGACGAAGATCATCTGCACCATGGGCCCGAATCTGTTCGAGAAGGGCCTGATTCCCGACCTGATGAAGGCCGGCATGAACGTCGCGCGCTTCAACTTCTCCCACGGCACCTATGAAAGCCACAAGCAGTACCACGACGAGGTGGTGCGCATCGCCAAGGAGCTGAACCTGCCCGTGGCCACCCTGCTGGACACCAAGGGCCCCGAGGTGCGCGTGAAGGCCTTCAAGGATGGCCGCGTGACCCTGCAGCCCGGCCAGCTCTTCACCCTGACCGCCGACGAGGTGGAGGGAGACGAAACCCGCGTGTCCATCACCTACAAGAACCTCCCGCAGGACGTGAAGGTCGGCGGCGCCATCCTCATCGACGACGGCCTGATCGGCATGACGGTGGAGAAGATCGAGGGCAACAACATCGTCTGCCGTGTGAATAACGGCGGCGTTGTCTCCAACAACAAGGGCGTCAATATCCCCGGCGTGCACCTGTCCATGCCCTTCATCAGTGAAAAGGATCGCAACGACATCCTCTTTGCCATCCGGGAGGGCTTCGACTTCATCGCCGCCTCCTTCACCCGCTCGGCGGACGACATCCTGCAAATCCGCCAGATCCTGCAGGAGAACGGCGGCAACGGCATCAACATCATCGCCAAGATCGAGAACATGGAGGGCGTGGAAAACATCGACGAGATTCTCCGCGTGGTGGACGGCGTGATGGTCGCCCGCGGCGATCTGGGCGTTGAGATTCCCCTGGAAGATGTGCCCGCCCTGCAGAAGGAGCTCATCCAGCGCAGCATCGCCCTGGGCAAGCCGGTCATCACCGCCACGCAGATGCTGGACTCCATGATCAAGAACCCGCGCCC
This sequence comes from Christensenellales bacterium, assembly GCA_045126095.1. Classification (GTDB taxonomy): domain Bacteria; phylum Bacillota; class Clostridia; order Christensenellales; family Aristaeellaceae; genus UBA11524. The sequence continues at coordinate 3,070 of JBGVOA010000080.1, forward strand.
CACCCGCGCCGAGGCCACCGACGTGGCCAACGCCATCTACGACGGCACCAGCGCCATCATGCTCTCCGGCGAAACCGCCGTGGGCGCCTACCCCGTGCAGGCGGTGGAGACGATGGTCAAGATCGCCCTGGCCGCCGAGGCTGACCTGAAGAATATCCGCGGCTTCACCCGCCCCAACACCGCCTCCACCGATGTGACCAACGCCATCTCCCACGCCACGGTCACCTCCGCGCAGGATCTGAACGCCAGCGCGATCATCACCGTGTCGATGTCCGGCTCCACGCCGCGCACCATCAGCCGCTATCGTCCCGCCAGCGTCATTGTGGGCTGCACGAGCAATCCCCGCGTGTGGCGGCAGATGGGCCTGTGCTGGGGCACCGTGCCGCTGATGATCCAGACGCAGCACAACACCGACGACCTCTTTGAGCACGCGGTGGACGCCGCTGTCAAGGCCGGCATCGTCAAGGACGGCGAGCTGGTGGTGCTGACCGCCGGCGTGCCCCTGGGCATCTCCGGCACCACGAACCTGATGAAGGTGCACGTTGTGGGCCACATGCTGCTGACCGGCACCGGCCTGCACGGCAGCCGCAAGACCGCGCCCCTGTGCGTCATCCGCGACCTGGAGGCCGACGCGCGCTCCTTCGACGATGGCGACGTGATCGTCTGCAAGCAGACCAGCGGCGCGATGTATCCCCTGCTGCGTAAGGCGAGCGGCCTGGTGCTGGAGGACGCGAACCCCGAGGGCCACGGCGCGATTGTCGGCCAGACCCTCGATATTCCCGTCATCATCGGCGCAAAGCACGCGACCGAGATCCTCAAATCCGGCGCCGTCGTCACCATCGACGGCAAGAAAGGCACGGTGAGCGCAAATGAAAAGCCTGACGATCTTCGTTGACGGCCGCCAGTACGCCTCCGCCAGGGACATGCACCTAGCGCTGAAGATGCTGCTGAACCTCCCGGAGCACTACGGCTGCAACGCCGACGCGCTCTATGACTGCCTGAGCGAGCGCAGGGAGCCCGCGAACCTGGTCGTCATGAATGACGGCGAGGGCGAGGTGGCCACCGCGCTGGCCAAGGTGAAGCGCGTGTTTGCCGACTGCGGCGGCACGGTGAAGTAAAATCGCATACCGAAAAGGCGGACGGCTGCTGGTTGGGCAGTCGTCCGCCTTCTTCATTATTCCTCGTCAGCCGACGCAAAAAGGAGAGCCATGCCGCAGCATGACTCTCCTTGCTTATTCTGTTGCGATCACCGGCCGCAGTGGTCAACGTCACGCCTGCTGGGCGCGAGGCTTCTTCTGCTTGCCGCCGAAGGCCACCATGAGCAGGCCGCCCAGCACCAGCACCAGGCCATCCACGTTCATGTGCTGGTCGATGGGGTGGAGCTGCAGGCTCATGCGCAGCTTGGCGGAAACGCCGTCGGGCAGCTGCTTCTCCACACCGGCCAGCAGCGCGCTCTGGCCCTTGGACGTTGCATACTTTTCGCCCGTGAGTTCCGTCGCCTTCTCAACCTTCTCCTCCACGGTCAGGTCTTTGGCGTACACCAGATCCAGCACGTCCAGCAGCGTCCGGGAGTTCTCGCGGGTCAGCGTCTCCAGCTTCACCGTTTTGGTGGCGAGGTTCTGCAGGCTCTTGTCCTGCACGGTGCGGGCAATCACCAGGCTGCCCGCCATCACCACCAGGCCCAGGGCCACGGCGACAACGCCGGCGCCCACGCGCGCCTTGCCCGGCAGCAGCAGCGCCAGTCCCGCCACGATGCAGGCAAAGCCCAGGCCATGGAAGGCAAAATACATCGAGTAGAGGGTCAGCCAGGCGCAGCCGTCCTTCAGCTCCTCGCCGGTCAGCTCCGCCGCCGCCTTCATCTGCTTGCTGGAGAGCTTCACGTCCAGCAGATCCTTGATCTGCGCCACCTGGCGATCCTGAACCTTCTTTTCCTTTTCCTTGTCCGTCAGCTCTACCGGCTCGCTCTCAGCGGCCTTCGCAGCTTCGGCAGCAGCAGCCTTCTCCGCAGCGGTGGACGCAAGCGTCGCCGCCTCGGCAGCCTTTTCGGCAGCCAGTGCCGTCAGCGCGTCCACATCCGCATTCTCGTCGGCGGACTGCACCGCAGCAGCAGCCTCGTCGGCCGCGACCTGCGCTGCTTCTGCCTCCTGCGCGGCCTTCGCAGCCGCGTCCTCAGCCTTCTTGGTGGCCTTGGCGGCCTTCTCGGCGGCCGCTGCCAGCAGCTCGGATTCCTCGGCGGCAGTCAGCTCCCTTGCGGTGAGCAGCTCCACAGCCTTGGGCAGCTTCCCGGCGTATTCCGGGGTCAGCTGCACCTCCAGCAGCGCGGCGATCTCCTTCGCCGGTTCGTTCTTCTTTGCTTCATTCTCCGTCCATACGCTGAACGCCAGCAGCAGCACGCCAATCACCAGCGCCGCCACTGCGATTATCACTCGCTTCTTCATCCGCGCAGCCTCCCGTCAACTTCCCTGAAGGAAATCATTGCATTTCATTATACCCAATGCATGCAGGTCTGTCAAGCCGCTGTATACAAACCAGAACACAGCCTGTACAATCCTGCATGTTCCCCTTGCAATCCCCGCCGCCCGTGCTATAATATAGAAGAAATCCGTCACGAAAGGATGTTCTGTTTATGCGCTGCTCCTGCAAAGAATGTGGTATCTATATGGTTCAGGCTGACGCCCCCCACGTGGGCTGCGTTTGCCCCGAGTGCTTCTATCGCTGCTCCGACTGCCTGGGCACCAACACCGTCGTCAGCCGGGAAAGCCTGAAGGCCCTGGCCTTTGACCCCCGCTTCCGCCCGGAAAACCTCGCGGCCAATTTTGAAAAGCAGCCCGAGGACGACGATGCATACTGACCGCGCCATCCTCCACTGCGACTGCAATAATTTCTATGCCTCCGTGGAGCTGCTCAAATACCCGGAGCTGCGGGACAAGCCGGTGGCCGTCGCAGGCGACCCGGAGGGACGGCACGGCATCATCCTGGCGAAGAACATGGCCGCAAAGAGGCTGGGCGTACAGACCGCCGAGACCATCTGGCAGGCCAAACGCAAGTGCCCCGACCTGATCCTGCTGCCGCCCCATCACGAGGAATACGAGGCCATGTCCAGGCGCATCAACGCCATCTACCTGGACTTCACCGACCAGGTGGAGCCCTTTTCGGTGGACGAAAGCTGGCTGGACGTGACCGGCTCCCGGCAGCTTTTCGGCAGCGGCGAGGCCATTGCGGACTCGCTGCGCCGCCGTCTCCGCGAGGAGCTGGGCGTGACCATCTCCGTGGGCGTTGCCGACAACCGCTGGTGGGCCAAGCTCGGCAGCGACTACAAAAAGCCCGACGCGACCACCGTCATCACCCGGGAGAACGTGGCGGCGCTGCTCTACCCTCTGCCCGTGCGTGACATGCTCTTTGTGGGCGGCGCGGCAGCCGAGGTGCTGACCCGCCACGGCGTGAACACCATCGGGCAGCTGGCCAGCCTGTCCCCCGCGCTGCTGGAAAGGTGGCTGGGCAAGCAGGGAACGAGCCTCCACCGCATGGTGCACGGCGTGGACGATGCGCCCATCCGCCGCTGGGG
>JBGVOA010000081.1:0-10535 GCA_045126095.1 Christensenellales bacterium
CGGAGAGCTCCCCAGCTGAGGCTATGAGCCTGTGTAGTGGCTTTCCCCTGACATAAATGCAGCCGCAGAGCGCCGGTCATTCCGGTTCTCTGCGGCTGTTTCGCTTTTCAGGGCTGTCACTTCACCTTGGTGATCGTGCAGGGCCACATGTCATCGATCTCCTTGAGCGGCTGGGTCTTGCCGCCCAGATTGACAAAGGTGTCGTAGATCCAGGCTGCGTCGTCGCCGGGGATCACCACCATGCCAGTCGTCACCACCTCGTTCAGGCTGATGAACTCCACGGGAATGGGGTCGTCCTTCTTCTGCTGGGCCAGAGCCTTGAGGAAGTCCAGGCTCGCATCGGTCAGGCAGATGTAGTAGTCCTCCTGGTACACGCCGTCGTACTCAAACACATCCGCCTGGGCAGAAAAGGCATAGCGCTTGCCGCCCACGGTAAAGGCGATGGCATCCGCATAAACATTGTCAAACACCTCGATGCCCACCGCCACGCGGATGAGCGTCATATCCAGCTCGATCTTCTCCACAAAATCGACGGACACCTCCAGCCACGCGTCCTCCATTTCGCCCTCAAAGGGCTGGTTCAGCGGGCAAACCAGCATGTCCAGCGTGCCGGGGTGCATCAGCACCATGCACCCCTCCAGCCTCTCCAGCTCGGTATTGTTGAACTCCGCCTGGGCCAGCACGGGCAGGAGCAGCATCAGCGCCAGCAGCGCAGCCATCACTCGCTTCATGGGCATTCCCTCCTTTGGTTTCCGCTTCCATTATAGCAGACGGGCCTCCGCCGCGCAAGCCGGCAGTACTTTTTACAATTATGACGGAAAATTCCCGCTCCCGTTTTCCGTCTGTATGGGTAAAGGCGGAAAAGTCCGCCGAAAAAGGAGGAACCATCCATGAAAAAGCTGCTGACGCTGCTCCTGTGCGCAGTGCTGCTTTGCCCGGCGCTGTCCCTGGCGGACGATGCACCCCGCATGACCCCGGAAATGGACGCGCTCAAAGCCGCCAACGAAGCCCTCATGTCCCGCTACGGCCTGACCCTGCCCGCCCTGGGGCTATTCGACGTTCAGGTCGACCTGTGTGGCGAAACCGCTATCGTGACCTACCGGGGCAGCGCGGTTCCCGAGGCGCTGACCGGCACGTACTACGTCATCATCGCGCCCCACGGCGTGCAGCCGATGTGGACGCACGACGGCAGCCTCGTCCCGTGGCAGTCCGGCGAGCTGGAGAGTCCGGTGTGGGGCATGCCTCAGCTGCAAACCTACCTGAACACCAGCAGCTACGCGCGTCATGACGCGTTCAGCCCCTACTTTCCCGATGATCTGAGCAGCCTGGCAGACTTCCTTGCCGCTGGCGGCAGCTATCACGACGTGACCAGCGCCAATCGCGGTGCAGCTGATTCCGCCCAAGCGCTGGCAAAGCAGGCTGTCGTCAGCATGTTCGGCCTGACGGAGGATGAAGCCGCCCTGCTGGCCGTCAATGCCGGCGATACCCGTCTGGTGCGCTATCCGGACAACCACGGCGAGTGGGAGACCATGGTGCATCTGGAGGACGGCAGCGCCGCCGAAACCTGCTTCTGGGTGGTCATCCACGCAGAAACCGGACTGATTCTGAACGTCGTCGTTTCCTCCGGCGGCGTGGGGTAAGGAGGGATATTGAAATGCGCAAGCTTCTGCTGTTCCTGCTCACTGCTCTTCTGACCTTCCCGGCCCTGGCCGAGGAGGCGCCCGTCCTCAGCCAGGAGGCGCAGCTCCTCCGCACCGCCAACCGCGCGCTGGAGGAGAAATACGGCCTCACGCCCCATCTGCTGGGCCTGTTTGACACATATGTCACCCGCTACGGCGACGCAGCCGTGGTGCGCTACCTTCCCCGCAGCCGCCCTCACCCCAGCCTCGCGGGCGAATACATCGTCCTCATCACGGAGGACTCCGCCCAGGCCCGCTGGACCCACGACGATGTGGACCCGGCCGTGTGGCAGAGCGGCTCGCTGCATGCTCCCGCCTGGGGCGCACCGCAGCTGACGGCCTACCTGCTGACGGACTCCTTCGAGCGGGAGTACTTCGACGCGCCCTATGTCCCCGGCCCGGATGTTTTCCCGGAAAGCATCGCCGAATTCCTCGCAAGCAGCCACAACGGGCTGGATCTGCCCAGCAAGGAGCTGACCGAGGATGAATGCGCCCCCTGGATCGCCCGTGGCCGCGCGGCAGCCCAGGCCATGTACGGCCTGGACGACGAGACCACCGCCGCCCTGCGCGTCGTTGACGTCACGCTGTACCTGCGCTCCGACGGCATGACGCTTTGGCGCGTGCACTTCTACCACCGCGGCGAACCGGATGAGATCAATTACAGCGTCTGCCTGGACGGCGACACGCAGGAGCTCCTGCACGCCACCGTCTATACCGGCGGCATTGGCTGAATCCTGCCCCGGCGGCTGTGCGGCTGCCGGGGTTTTCCTCTGCCCGGACGGCTTGCAATCCGCCGGGAAATGTACTATCATGGTGGCAGCAATGAAGGGAGGTGCGGCGGATGAAAGCGCGCCATGGCGTTCTGTGGGGGCTGACGGCAGGCATTGTGCTGGCAGGGCTTTTTTTCTGCCTGCTGACCGGGCGGACGCTCGCCCATGCGCTGACCATCGCGCTGGCCGCCGGCTACCTGGCGGGCACGGTGCATCTGGCGGACAGCTGCGTCCCCCACAGGCAGAACCTTCGCGTCCACCTGGCCTCCGGAGCAATCTTCACCGCTGCACTGGCGGCGCTGCTGGGCTTTTACGCCTGGCACTTCAGCGCAGAAAGCACCATCTTCATCAACGATGATTCCCTTTACCACTACCAGCAGCTGGAGCTTTCCGCACCGCTGAACGCCGGTCTTTCCGCCACATGGGCCCATTTCCGCCAGAGCCTGTCCACCGATTACACCTGCCTGGCCAACCTGCTGCTCGCGCCCCTGTTCTCCCTCACGGACAAGACCGCGGACGGCTTCGGCCTGACCGTCGCCCTGATGACCTGGCCGCTGCTGATGTACCAGCTGCGCCGCGTGACGCTCTGGCTGGCGGATCAGCTGCACCTCACAGGCCGCCGGACGCTGCTCCTGTGCACCGGAGCCTGCGTGAGCCTCCTGGCGCTGCCCATCCTGCACCGCGCGGCGCTGTGGCGGCAGGTGAACCTGCTGGGGCTGCCGCTGCTCGTCCAGGTGCTGTTCTTGTCGCTGGGGATGGAGCCGCGCCGCCGTCAGCCGCTGCGGTGGACGGCGCTGCTGGCCTCCTGCGTGCTGCTGGCGCTGATGCGGCGGTGGTTCCTGTTCTTCCTGGCGGGGTGGCTGCCCCTCTGGGGAGCGGTCATGACCGTCCGCCTCGTCCGCCGGAGGGAGTGGCGGAGCATGATGCGCTTTGCACTGTGCTGTGCAATCTGCATTTTCCTGGGGACGCTGCTGCTGCGGCCGCTCCTGTCCCGCGCGCTGGCGGGGAACTACACCGTCTCCTACGCTTACTGGCGCAAGGATTCCGGCGGCCTGGCCTATGAGCTCCGGAACCAGGGCTGGCTGGTGGGGTATGGCACCTGGGCGCTGATCCTCCTGGGGTACGCCTGGGGGCTGCTGCAAAGGCGCAGCCAGACCGTGCGGGCGCTGGCGGCGATGCTGCCCCTGTGCGGCGCCATCGGCCTGCTGCTCTTCACCCGCATCCAGAACATGACCTATCATCAGGTTACCTTCCTCATGCCCGTGTATGTGCTGGGGCTGATGTTCCTCTTTGCCATGCTGGCGACGCCCCCCCGCCGCTGGCTGCGCAACGGACTGACGCTGACCGCCTGCGCGGCGCTGCTCCTGCAGTGGGGCGCAAGCGTCACCCGGGAGCGTCCGCAGCAGCTTTCGCCCCTGCTGAGCCACGTTTCCCTCGCGCCGCCCGTGCGAAGCGACCTCGTCGCCGTGGAGGCCGTCAGCGATTTCATCCGCGAAACCTGCACAGCGGACGCACCCGCGCTGATCCTCATGAACAGCAACACCTACGACCGGCTGACCTTCGTCACCCCCGCCTACCCTGACCTGAGCCTGCGGGAGAAGGTGGCGCTGGACCGCATCGCCCTGCCCTCCGACGGCTTCCCCCGCATGTGGTTCGCTGCCCGGTACATCCTCGTGCCCACCATGCCGCAGACGAACCAGCCCGGAGGCACGGTGGAGAAGCTGACGGACTGGCTCCTGACAGACGCAGCCGCCCGTTTCGTAGTGGCGGACGTGTTCCCCATGCCCGGCTTCGACCTGCTGGTGATGCAGCGCCGGGGCCCTGTGCAATACGACGAGTACGAGGAGCTGCTGGCCCTCTTTGCCGACGAGCACGCCCTCTACCCCGCCGTCTACGGCGACCGGATGGGCTTCTTCTACGGCCTGGCAGCGCCATAAATCCACAAACGCGAAGGACGCTTCCCCGAATCCGGGCGGAGCGTCCTCTTTCATGGCATCAAAAAGGGACGCGCCCTCAGGACGCATCCCTTCGCTTATGCTTCTCAGTGCTTCCCACCGCAGGCGCCGCAGTACTCAGCGTTCTCGGCGTTCTGCGTGCCGCAGCTCTGGCAGATCCAGGCGCCGGGCTTCTTTGCCGCATTGCGGCGCTCGCCGCAGCAGACGCACACGTTGTCGCTCACGTCGTTTTCCATCGCGCACACAGGGCAGCGCCAGCTGTTGACCGGAACCACGGGGCGGTTGACCACAGGCTTTGCCTGGGGAGCAGGCTCAGGCCTGCGGGGGCTGGCCGCACGGGCCGCCGCATGGGGCATTGCCACAGGCGCCGCCTTCTGCTCAGCAATCTGCTTGAGAAGCTTCAGCTGCTTCTTGCTGCCGCAGGCCGCACCGAAGCCGTACAGGGACAGCAGCAGCCCGAACAGGCCCAGCAGGAGCAGCCCCGCGATGATCCCGAACCACAGCAGCGCGTAGGAGGTCACCGTCGTGGCCAGGGGCACCAGCGCAGACAGGGCCATCACAGGCGCCAGCAGCGTCAGCTCGCTTCCGCCCTGGGCGTTCATCTCGCCGCCTGCCATGGCCAGCACAGCGCTGAGGTCCACATCCATGCCCTCAAGCTGCTCCAGCAGCGCCTCCAGCTCCGTCGCATCGAGTTCCTTGCTCAGCGCCTCCATGGCAGAATCGCTTATTCCGGCAGTCATCTCCGTGGGCAGCGTCAGCTCGGCATTCTGCAGCTGCTGCACGCCCTCCACCGTCACCCAGATCATGCCGCCGCCGATGGCCAGCAGCACCAGGCTGATGATCACGCCGATGATACAGACAATCTTCCTCATGAACGTATCCTCCCGTATTCTCTATTGGGAAGGGCGCGCCTCCGGCGTCTCCCTTCATGGCATGTTTCAGGCTCCCGGGGCGAAGTCCGCCGGGGCGACCTGGGTGCGCACCTCGAACACGTCCGCGCCGTCGGTGAGGATCACCACATGGCCGTCCGCGTTGGTGTACACATTCTCGCGCGGGAACTTCACACCCGCGTTGTCCGCATGATCCCAGAGCTTGTACTTGTTCACCACGCCGGGCACCAGCACATGGGCAGGGCGCACCACGCGCAGCGCCGCCGTGCTGATCTCAAAGGGCTGGATGGCATGGTGCGGGAATTTGAGCGCATCCACCTGCGCGCAAAGCTCCCGGTACGCCCCGGCAATGCAGCCGCTCTGGGCAAAATCGCCGGTGAAGAGGATCCTGCGGGCGCCGTACTGCAGCACAAAATTCAGCGAATCCTGGTTGCAGCCGCCCTCCAGGCTGAGTTTTTCCGGGCCGATGACCGTCAGGGTCATGCCGCCCATTTCCAGCACATCGCCCATGCGGAGCTGCCGGTGGACGCCCGTTGTGAGCGGGCCCACGGCCACGGTCACCGTACCGTTGAAGATCTCCGCCGGAACGTCCTCCGCGGGGGAATACACCACCGTTTCCTCCGTGCCGAACTCCATGAGGACGTCATTCAGGCCCATGCAGTGATCCAGATGCCAGTGGGTGATGATCACCGCATCCAGCTCCGTCACACCGGCTTCCCGCAGGTAGGCTGCCGCCCGCCGCTCCGGCTTGCGGGGATTGGCCTCGCCGCCGTCGATGAGGAGCGTCACATCCCCCAGGCGGACGAGGTAGCCGTCGGCGCAGCCCAGCATCATCTGGTGCACCTCCAGCAGGGGGCTTTCATCCCCTTCCGCAAAGGCCGCGCAGGACAGCGTCAGCAGAAGCAGCAGGAGTGCCGTCAGCCGTTTCATGCGTTTCACAGCCCTCACGCCTTCTTCGGGCGGATGAGGATGATGGGGGTCATCTCGTCGCCCTGGCCGCAGGGGTTGTCGCCCAGCGCATCCTGGATCTGCTCGTCCGTCAGCGGGAAGGTATCGCACTTGCCCAGCTGGTTCTGGTCGATGTCGTTGGCGTCCATGATGACGACCGGGATGCCGGTGTTGGCGGTCATCTCGTTGGAGAGCTCGACGGGGTTCTCCGGGTTGATGAGGGCCAGGGTCTTGTAGCGCTCAAAGCTGGAGCGGAAGTAGAAGCCGTCGATGCCCGCCACGCCATGGCCGCAGATCTTGTAGAACAGGCCCTTCACGCCGAAGGGGCGGGTGATGGCGCTGACGAAGCCCGCCAGCAGCACGCGGGGTAGGCCCACCATGTCAATGACCAACTGGAGCTTGTAGGGCTCGTGCATACCCACGCCCGTGGAGTTGATGCCGGCGAACTTGCTCATCAGCTTGGCGAAGAAGCCCAGCTTCATGTCTTCCATCTTCTTGACATTGCCGGTGCACATGGCCATGACCTTGGCGGTGATGGCCACCACATCACCCGGCTGGGAGATGGGCAGCACATACTTGCGCAGCAGCTCGGATGCGTCCTCGCCCACCTCAACGAAGTGGGTCTGGATGGCATAGCGGTCGTAGCCCTTGCGCTCGCCGCGATCGAAGTAAACAACGCCGTTTTCCTCCCGGCGCTGGGATTCCAGGTTCTTGTTGTCAGATGCCATAAAAACATCCTCCTTTGGTGTTACTATCCCGTTTATTTTACTCTCTTATGCAGTGGATGTCAAATGGAAATCCCGTCAGCCCTCGCGGACGAACTTCATCACTCTCTCCAACAGCGCATCCCGCCAGGGCCATGCACCGCCGTGTCCCGCGCCGGTCACCTGCAGGAATTCCACGCGCTTGCGTGCCGCCAGCAGCTGCCGGTGCAGCCGCTCGCTGTGGGCCATGGGCACCACATCGTCCGCCGTGCCGTGGACAAGCAGGATGCGCGGCAGGGGCGCGTCCGGCGTGATGTAGGTGCCGCAGGAGGCCGCCTCCACACGCTCCGGTGCCTGTGAAAGGGCAGCTACTCCCAGCAGATCAAGGCTTGGCTGACCGCCGCACAGCGTCATGTCCGTGGGCGAGGATATGGCGATCACGCCCCGCAGGGTGTAATCCGGGGCCGCAGCGATCTCCTGCAGGCAGGACAGCGCCGTCTGCAGCGCGATGTGTCCCCCGGAAGACTGTCCGCACAGGTACATCCGGTGCGGATCAATGTGCCATTTCTGCGCATCCCGGGCCAGGTGCTGCATGGCTGCCAGCAGATCCTCCGTTTGCGCGGGGAAGGCCGCCTCCTTCGATGAACGCACCTGCACGGCGGCCACCACCGCGCCCTTCTCCGCCAGCTTTGCCCACTGGGGCACGCTGTTGTACATCTCCTGCCGGTACCAGGCCGCACCGGGCACAAAAATCACCACCGGGTAGCGCTCCTCCGGCTGCATATCCTGCCGCCAGGGGAAGATCAGCTGCAGGCGCAGCCCGCCCGTTTCCCGCTGCGCGTAAGGTATATCCGGCGCGTAGAGCCATTCGGTATCGTCAAACATCCGCAGGTCTGCCATGGAAAACGCCTCTTTCCGACACATTTGCCAACATTGTAGCACTTTTCCCCGCTTTTGTACAGAAGGCCTTGCCAATCCGCCATGAAAAATGTTATGATGGAACAGAACACACGGAGGCGATCAAACATGGCAAAACCCATCAAAACCAACGTCCTGCGCCACCTGGACGCTGCGAAAATCCCCTACGAGACCCGCGAATACGATGTGTCCGACGAAAACTACGACGGCACCCTCGTGGCCGCCAAGGTGAACCTGCCCGCCGAAATGATCTACAAGACCCTGGTGCTCACCGGCGACAAAACCAAGTACCTGGTGTGCGTCATTCCGGTGGAAAAGGAGCTGGACCTGAAGGCCGTCGCCCGCGCCACAGGCAACAAATCCGTCGCGATGCTGCCGCAAAAGGAGCTGCTGCCCCTCACGGGTTACCTGCGCGGCGGCTGCAGCCCCATCGGCATGAAGAAAGCCTTCCCGACCTTCCTCCAGGAGGACGCACAAAACCTTGAGCGCATCAGCGTCTCCGCCGGCGTGCGTGGCTGCCAGGTCATCCTGTCGGTGGACGCGCTCGTCACCTGCACAAAGGCCGTCTTCGCCGCCCTATGCAGGCCATAACGCCACTCTTCACTCTTTACTTTTTCACTCTTCACTCTTCACTTTTCACTATCCATTTCCCCCACGAAATGAGAGTCCGCCATGATGCCCCCCAACTCCTACCAGCACAAGAAGGTGACTCCCCCCAGCGGCCTGACCGACCTGCCCCGCTACCTCACAGAGCTGCTCGGCGGCTTCTTTGGCCGCTTTGGCTACATCGTGACCCTGGTGTGGCGCACGGGCAAGTGGATCCTGTTCCTGCTGACCTTCGTGGCGCTGTTCCGCGGCGTGAGCCCGGTCATCGGCGCACTGATCTCGAAGGGCGTGCTCAACGGCCTGCAGTCGGTGGTCGCCGGAACAGGCATTGCCGGGGCAAACTTCTGGCAGTCGGACATCTTCCGCCTGCTGATCCTGCTCTTCGTCTACCGGATCGTGGTGCAGGTGATCAACGAGGTGACCCGCGCGCTGAACCGCATCGCAGGCGAAATGGTGGTGCGCCAGGTCAAGACGCAGATGATGGAGAAGGCCAAATCCCTCGACCTGGCCAGCTTTGATGACGCGTCCTTCTACGAGCGTATGGAGAACGCCGCCCGCGAGGCCAGCATGCGGCCCATGCAGATCCTGTCCGAGACCTTCGGCGTCGTCAGCACGGTGATCGAATTCGTCTCCTACCTGCTCATCCTGCTGACCGCCCCCGGACTGTGGTGGGCGACGCTGATCATCATCGCCGTGTCGATCCCCTCGGCCATCATCAACTTCATCTATCGCCGGAAGAACTGGAACTACATGCGCCGACGCTCCAAGGATCGCCGCCAGATGGACTACTATTCCGGCCTGCTGACGAACAAGGACATGGTCAAGGAAATCCGCCTGTTCGACCTGGCGGACGTGTTCATCGGCCGCTACGCCGAGGTTTTCCGCAGCTACTTCCGGGGTCTGCGGAAGCTGATCCTCTCCGAGAGCGCATGGCATGTGGCCATCGGCGTGGTTTCCGGCCTGACGAACCTGCTTTTCTACGTCCTCATTGCCCGCCAGGTGTTCACCGGCGATATCATGATCGGCGATTACACCCTCTTCACCGGCGCCATCGCCTCGGTGGCCAACTGCGTCAGCGCGCTGATCTCCTCGTCCGGCAGCATCTATGAGGGCACGCTGTTCATCGACAACCTCATCACCTTCATGGAGGAGCCTGTGACCATCGCGCCCGCCCTGCAGGAACCGCTGAAGGTCAAAAAGGGCGGCGGGCACACCATCGTGTTCGACCATGTGTCCTTCCGCTACCCCCGCATGAGCTACGATGTGCTCCATGACATTTCCTTCACCATCCGCCCCGGCGAAACCATGGCGCTGGTGGGCCTGAACGGCGCGGGCAAAACCACGCTGATCAAGCTCCTGACCCGCCTGTACGACCCCACGGAGGGCCGCATCCTGCTGGACGGCCACGACCTGCGCGATTATGACCTGGGCGACCTGTACGGCTCCTTCGGCATCATCTTCCAGGACTTCGGCCGCTATGCCGTGAGCGTCGAGGAGAACATCCGCTTCGGCGACATCCATCTCCGGCCATCCCCCGCCGCAGGGGCGGGTGCTGGCTACGCGGGCGCATTGCAAGCAATGCATCCCGCTAGTCAGGCAGAGCCTGACCTCCGGGTCGTCGAGGCCGCCCGTCAGGCCTCTGCCTCGGACTACATCGAGCGCCTGCCCGCCGGCTTCGACACGCCGCTGATGCGCATCTTCGAGCCCACGGGCGCGGAGCTGTCCGTCGGCCAGTGGCAGAAGCTGGCCGTGGCCCGCGCGTTCTACGCGGATTCGGAGATCCTCGTGCTGGACGAGCCCACCGCCTCCCTGGACGCCATCGCCGAGCAGGAGATCTTCTCCCAGTTCGACCGGCTGCGCGGCGAGGGGCAGTCCGCCAAGACCACCATCTTCGTCTCCCACCGCCTCTCCAGCGCCACCATTGCCAGCCTCGTCGTTGTGCTGGAAAACGGCCGTCTGGTGGAGATGGGCACCCACAAGGAGCTGATGGCCCTGGGCGGCAAGTACGCCGAGCTCTTCACGACCCAGGCAAGCCGCTACATTTCCTGACCCCGACAGACATTTC
>JBGVOA010000082.1:0-4167 GCA_045126095.1 Christensenellales bacterium
GACGGCGACATGATCTGGGAGTGCGGCAACTGCGGCCACATCCACATCGGCCCCAAGGCCCCCGAAGTCTGCCCCGTCTGCGACCATCCCCAGAGCTACTTCGCCATCCGCGCCGAGAACTACTAAGAGCGCCGCAGAGACTCCGTCCCTGCACCCTGCCAGGGGCTCTGCCCTTGGATCCCGCGAAGGGACTTCGTCCCTCTCGACACCCGTTTTCGCGATTGAGTTGGTGGCCTTCTAACGGGGTTGCGCTCGCGTGGAGCTGGGAGAGCGCCTTATGAACATATGCCCGGAGGTTTGCGCCTCCGGGTTTTTTGACTGCGTATGGATGAAGTCATCCGCCTCATTCGTTATATTGGCAGAAACCGCCAAAGGAGGCAATCCTATGAAGCGTACCCTTGCATTCCTGCTCGTTCTGCTCCTGCTGCCCGCTGCCGCGCTGGCCAACAGCTGGGGCCTGAAGGGCGATCTGCTCACCGCCGTTTCCTCAGACAGCGCCTGGAACGACTACACCTCCGGCGATCAGGTGGGCAATGTGGCCACCATGAGGAGCAGGTACCATTACGCGCTGATGCTCGTCGCGGGAAAAAAGCAGCCGCTGCAGGTCTATACCCGCGCCATGTGGCAGCCCACCGATCACAAGGATTTCCCCCAGCTGACCAAGTCCGGCAGCGGCTTCATCCTCTCCTACGGCAGGAACGAAAGCTACACCTTCATGCCCCATGAGGACAGCTTCATCCTCACCGAAGCCATCATCGGCGATTTCACCCTGACCCTCACCCAGGATGACGGGCTGTACATCGGCGAGGAAAACGGGCAGACTGCACGGCTGTACATCTGGGGCGGGTACACGCTGGAGCGCTTCAGCATCCGCCTGCTGCCCCGGAGCATCGGGGAGATCGTCCGCTTCAACACCATGCGGACAGCCCTGGACTCCGGCAGCGACGTATTGGGCTGGTATGAGGATTCCCTCCATCCCGGCCGCCTCTATACGCCCCGGAAGAAGGGCACCGTCCCCGTTTACGGCGCCCCCTCCACCGATGCCTGGCGGGCCGGCAGCGGCAAGGCCTCCGTGTCCCTGAAGGGAAAGATCTGGGTGCTGCGCGAGTGGATCGGCGAGGACGGCGAAACCTGGCTGCACATCCGCTACGAGGTCAGCCAGCGCACCCACCGTTTCGGCTTCATCAAGGCCAGCCAGCTGCCGGGGTATCAGATCGTAGGCTGCGATGCCTGTCCGCAGGTCGCCGTGCCCGTGCGCGTGGCGGACCTGACCATGGCCGCCCTGACCGACGACCCCCTCGTGTCCCAGTACGGGCAGCACCTCCTTCTCTCCGGCACGGAAGTGACCGCCATCGGCATGTACAATGATGAATACGCGCTGGTACAGGTGGAGATCAGCGGGAAGCCCGCCTGGCTCTTTGCGCCGCTGAAGGACCTGGAGCCCGTTCCCGGCACAGTGATGACCGACGTGATGGCGCAGCTGGACGGCTGCTGGGAATACTGGGCAGGCGGCAGCATGGGCCCGGATTACCTCCGCCTGAACGCCGACGGAACCTTCTACAATCCTGCATGGCCCCAGGACGGCGGCACCTGGGTCGTCACCGCCTACGACCCCGCGCGAGGCAAGTACTGGAACGATCCGCCCTATGAGATCGCCCTTTTCTACCGTGACGGCCGCGTCAACGTCAAGGGCCTGACCATAGGCGAGCAGGAGGACACAGGCGACGGCATCCTACGCGACGCTTTCAGCCTGACCAACTGGGAGGGCGGCGGCGGATACGTCCGCATCAACGAGGAGGACGTCCCCCTCCGGGAGCACGGGGACGGCAACGGCTGAGCAGCCCTGTCAGCGGCGTAATCCGGCAACGGAACGCCGCTTTTTCCTTTGTCCGCCATCTTTTCAAATACCTACAAAAGATAGTATTGACGTTGTGTCAAATCAATCTTATAATTGGTTTACTTGGAGCAATCCAATAAGAAAAAACCGAAAGGTAGGTAATTCCCATGAAGAAGATTCTCTCCCTGCTGCTTGTCGTTTGCATGATGCTGCCCGTGTTCGCGATGGCCGAGGCCCCCGCTGAGATCAAGCTGGGCCAGGTTCAGTGGGCTGCCCACGGCACCAAGTGCTTCGCCGTGATGACCGTCGTTCTGCAGGGTGACGTGATTGTCGCCGCTCACATCGACGAGTACCAGGTCGGCGCCGGCATGGTTGGCGTGCCCAACTCCGAGAACGGCTTCGGTGGCTTCACCGACGGCAAGGTGCTGTACTCCAAGCGCGTGAACGCCGCTGCTTACAGCGCCAACATGACCAAGGCTGGCTCCACCGTCGCCCTGGACGTGAACTACGATCTGATCCAGAACTTCTGCGTCGGCAAGACCGTTGCTGAGCTGGAGGCTGTCATCGCTGGCTTCAACGGCGACGCTACCGCCGCTGTGGATGCCGTGACCGGCGCCACCCTGGTGGACACCCTGGGCTACCTGACCGGCCTGCTCGAGGCTGCCAAGGCTGCGCAGTAATCCCCGCACAAAAAGAGAGGCTGCTTTCGGGCAGCCTCTTTTTAACGTCATTTTTTCCGGATGGGGTGCAGCAGATCGATCTTACCGGGAATGCCGTCCTCCGGCCAGCCCTGATGCGCCGCGTACACCCAGTTGAGGTGCTCCTCCAGGCCGCCGAACATGTTCTCCGGGCCCTCGGAGCTGCCGTTTCCCTCCCAGTCGGGGCTGTTCTCCACCCACTGGGCCAGCCAGCCCCACTCGTGGAAGTTGCCGAAGTCGATGGCGTGGGCCGCATAGAGGCCGCCGGGGAAGCGCTTCTTCTCGCCGGGGGCGGGCACGTCCATATCCTCCGGGATGGTCAGCCAGACCTCGTAGCCGTAGTGCGGCCTGTCCGGCGAGGGATTGGGGTGGTTGAAGCCGAACATGCGGCTGTCGGGCTTGCGCTCGTAGAGGCAGCTCTCCTGCACGAAGCGGCTGGCCATGTCGCCCGCGTGATCCTCCGGATCGGGGCCGACGTAGTGGAACGCCGCCACTGTCATGGGCGGCAGACGGAGGAAGCGCACATTCAGCTTGCGCCACTGCTCCTGCTCGGCATGGTTGATCTCACTCATGATGACCTTCTCCTTCAGCATGGAATTTGAAAGCCCCAGTGCCTGCACCGCCTTCAGCAGCCCTTCGTCTCCCAGCAGCGCGACTCTTGATGCCATGTCCGCCGCGCCGGAAATGCGCTGAACGAACATCGTCAGAGCGTCCCGGATGGCAGACAGCGACCGGATCTCTCCCTCCACCTCCTGCACGCGCGTTTGCAGGATGGCGACGGCTTCGCCCGCGTCGCAGTCGGTCAGGATCGCCGCGATGGCCGCCAAAGGCACGCGGAGCTTCCGCAGCACGAGGATGATGCGCAGGCGGTTGACGTTCTCCGCATCGTAGACGCGGTAGGCGTAATCCGGCTTGCGGGCGCTCGTGATCATTCCCTGCTGCTCATAGTAGCGCAGCATGCGGGTGGACACGTTCAGCGCGCGGGAGACTTCGGTGATGGTGGTCATGGGAGGCACCTCGCTTTCAGTGTTCGGCCATCACCCGGCCTGAAGCCGGGCGCTGGCTACACTCGGCGATTGCGAGCAATCGCTCTCGCTAATCGGGCTTTGCCCGATCTCATGGTCATTGTAAGGTGCGACACGATGTTCGAGTCAAGAGGGGATTTGCGTATTTTACAGATAGTTCGGATGCGCAGCAGCGCGGGCGGCTGATAGCCGCCCCTACAAGATCTCCCCCGCACACCGCTGGTATCAAAACCGCCCCTGCCCCAGAAAACCCGGGACAGGGGCAGGGGTCTTCGACCCTTTTCTTTTACTGAATAACCGCCTTGATGCGGCGCACGCCGGCAGAGGAGCTCTCCTCCTTCTGGATCTTGAAGGAGCCCAGGTCGCCGGTGTTCTCGGCATGGGGGCCGCCGCAGATCTCGAAGGAGTACTCGCCCATCTTGTAGGTGCGGACCTTCTCGCCATACTTGGACTCGAACAGACCGATGGCGCCCTTCTCCTTGGCCTCGGGCACGGTCATCTCCTCGCACACCACGGGCACCTTCGCCCCGATGGCCACGTTCACCAGGCGCTGCACCTCGTCAATCTCTTCCTTGGTCATCTTGCGGCCGAAGGAGAAGTCGAAGCG
>JBGVOA010000083.1:0-1284 GCA_045126095.1 Christensenellales bacterium
GGCCTCGACCGGGAGCAGCGCCTGCTGGCCCAGGAGCGCTTCCGCCGTGGCGAAACGCAGCTGCTGGCGGCTACCACGGCCTTCGGCATGGCCGCTGACCCATGCCAGACTCATGCGCGGCAGCTGGAAGGAGCTGCGTCCGCTGCTGCGCCTGCTGCTGACGGCCCGCTGCATCCCGGCGGGGATCGCAGAAGCCTTCGGTCAGCGCGCAAGGCCCTGCGGACGCTGCTCCGCGTGCCTGAACGGCCCCCTTGCCAGGCGTGTTCCGGATTATAAGCGCATGGACGAGGAGACGCTGCGCCTGTGGCTGCTCTCCTGGCAGAGAGAGGCCCTGGCGCGTCGCTGCGGCGTAGCGGAAAAGCAGCTGATCACAGATGCGCAGCTGCGGGAAATGGCCCGTCTGCAGCGTCTTCCCGACCTGGAGGACGCTCAGGCACGCGAGGCCATGGGGCGGCTCCTGCATGCGATGAGGCGCAGCGGATCGGCCAAAAAGTAACAGCGAAAACGCGAAAAATCCGCTTGACAGTCATCTGCCTGCTGGATATAATACAAATCAAGGGATGCTCCTGGGGTGAGCGACAGTACGTTGTCTTTTCCCCACATTTCAAAAAATGGAACCCGGGTCTACAAGTTCGGCTATGTCATGCCCCCGTGCTTATGCACGCCAGGGGACGGCAGATGCAGGCGGCAGGGTTCCTCCCTGCTTTAACAGCGGGTGAACAAACAGCGTGCATCGGCATTCTGGGAGCATCTTTGGTACTGAACAGCGCAGTCCGGCGGTTTGCCGGGCTGTTTTTTGTTTGGACAGACCGGGCATTACCCTGCGCGGCGACTTGCGGCGGTGGGCAAAATGTGCTATCATCGCATAAAAGGAGGAATGACGATGCAGGACATTTTTGCGCAGGTGCAGCGCAATATCGACGCACTGGTGGAGGGCGACGTGAACTGGTCTGCCTGTGCCGCACCGGAGCAGCTCCGCAGAGCCCGCGAGGGTCAACTCACGCTGACCTTCGGCATTGACGGCGTGATCCCGGCGGAATGGCTGGGCGATTTGCCGGGCAAGCGCGTGCTGTGCCTGGCGGGCGCGGGCGGTCTGCAGGGGCCACTGCTGGCCTGTGCCGGTGCGGAGGTGACGGTGCTCGACCTGTCCGAACGCATGCTGGACAAGGATCGCGAGATCGCTGCCCGCGAGGGCCTGCACATGCGCATCGAGCAGGGCAACATGTGCGACCTGTCCCGCTTTGCGGACGCGTCCTTCGACCTTGTCATCAACCCGCCGTCGCT
>JBGVOA010000084.1:0-2422 GCA_045126095.1 Christensenellales bacterium
CCACCTCATCCGCCCTTCGGGCACCTTCCCCTCAAAGGGAAGGCTTGGACCGTTCCTTTGCGGCAATCTGGGATCGCTGCAATAAGCAAGCCGGGCAGCGGATATTCCTCGGCTTCCCCTTGAGGGGAAGCTCCCGCCGCAGCGGGTGATGAGGTGGAAAGCAGTGGGTGAAGTCTGCCGATTTATTATGAGATCAGCTGCTCCAACGGAATGGTCATGACCAGATCATCCTCGCCGTTTTCGCTGGGCATGTCGGACACGGTGAAGCCCAGCTTTTCGTACAACTTCCGGGCGGGTGTGTTGCTCTTTTCCATATCCAGCGTGACCATCAACCCTGCGTGGGACTGTGCGTAGAACCCGCAGCAGGCGCTGAGCAACTTTGAAGCCAGCCCCTGCCGGCGATAGGCCGCTGCCACATTGATATTGACAATGTGCAGGCTCCGGTCGAAATAGTCCGTCGCGTCCTTGTCGATGGTGATGAACCCCGCGACCGTTTCGCCGTCCATGCAGGCGTAGGTGTCGCCGATGCGGATGCACTCCCAAAGAACCTCCGGCGGATAGGTGAACAGGCCGCAGTTCTCTTCGATGGCAACGATCTGAGCGAAGATCGCGTCGGTCGTGTTCGCTGGGGTCAGCAGCACGATCTCCATCTTACTTCTTCGCGTCCATCCTTGCCTTCAGGTAAGGCAGCAGTCCGTTGTGCTCCACGATCTTTTCGATGAAGGGCGGCAGGGCCACAGCCTGGAAGGTCTCGCCGGTGGTCTCGTCGATGATCTTGCCGGTGGCGAAGTCCACGGACACGGTGTCGCCATTGTTGATGGCGGCGGCAGCCTCGGGGCACTCCAGGATCGGGAAGCCGATGTTGATGGCGTTGCGGTAGAAAATGCGCGCGAAGCTGGCCGCGATGACGCAGCGCACGCCGCAGGCACGGATCGAGATGGGCGCATGCTCGCGGGAGGAGCCGCAGCCAAAGTTCGCGCCGCCGACCATGATGTCGCCGGGCTTGACCGTGGTGGCGAAGGAGGCGTCGATGTCCTCCATGCAGTGCTTGGCAAGCTCCTCAGGGGAGGGCGCATTCAGATAGCGGGCGGGGATGATCACGTCGGTATCGACGTTGTCACCGTACTTGAAAACCTTGCCGGAAACCATAATCGTCGTACCTCCTTAATCAAGCTCACAGGGGCAGGCGACGCAGCCCTTGACGGCGGACGCGGCAGCCACGGCGGGGGAGGCCAGGATGACCTCGCTCTTCACATGGCCCATGCGGCCCACGAAGTTGCGGTTGGTGGTGGCGACGGCACGCTCGCCCTCGCACATGCAGCCCATATGGCCGCCCAGGCAGGGGCCGCAGGTGGGCGTGCTGACACAACAGCCGGCCTCGATAAAGATCTGCGTGTAGCCCAGCTTGATGCATTCCATGTAGATATCCTGGGTCGCGGGGATGACGATGCAGCGCACGCCGTCAGCCACCTTGCGGCCCTTGAGGATCTCCGCCGCGATGCGCATATCGCTGATGCGGCCGTTGGTGCAGGAGCCGATGACCACCTGATCGATGGGCATGCCCGCGACCTGATCCACGGTCTTGGTGTTGGAGGGCAGGTGGGGCAGGGACACGGTGGGCTTGAGGGCAGACAGGTCGATCTCGACCACCTGCTCGTACTCCGCGTCCTCGTCGGCCTCGTAGGCCTTCCACTCGCGGTTGACGCGGCCAGTCACATACTCGATGGTCTTCTCGTCCACCGGGAAGATGCCGTTCTTGCCGCCGGCCTCGATGGCCATGTTGGCGATGGTGAAGCGGTCGTCCATGGACAGCTCAGCCACGCCGGGGCCGGTGAACTCGATGGACTTGTACAGTGCGCCGTCCACGCCGATCAGGCCGATCAGGTGGAGGATCACGTCCTTGCCGGAGACCCACTGGCCCATCTTGCCGGTCAGCACCACCTTGATGGCGCTGGGCACCTTGAACCAGTTTTCGCCTGCGGCCATACCGGCGGCCATGTCCGTGGAGCCCACGCCCGTGGAGAACGCGCCGATGGCGCCGTAGGTGCAGGTGTGGCTGTCCGCGCCGATGATGACCTCACCGGGGGCGACGATGCCCTTCTCGGGCAGCAGCGCGTGCTCAATGCCCACCTGGCCCACATCGTAGAAGTGGGTGATGTTGAATCGGCGGGCGAAATCGCGGGCGGTCTTGCACAGCTGGGCGGACTTTATGTCCTTGCAAGGGGTGTAGTGATCCAGGACGATCGCGATCTTGTCCTTGTCGAACACGCGGTCGAAGCCGGCCTTGTCGAACACATCGACCGCCACGGGGGTGGTCACGTCGTTGCCGAGGACGAGATCCAGCTTCGCCTCGATCAGGTCGCCCGCCTTCACGGTGGCGAGGCCTGCGTGGGCAGCGACGATCTTCTGCGTCATGGTCATG
>JBGVOA010000085.1:0-1787 GCA_045126095.1 Christensenellales bacterium
TGTTCATCAGATCCCAGATGCCCTTGATCTGGCCGGCGACGTTATCAACGTACTGCTGGGGGGTGATGCCGGCGGCTTCGGCCTTCTGCTGAATCTTGAGGCCATGCTCGTCGGTGCCGGTCTGGAAGTACACGTCAAAGCCCTGCTGACGCTTGGAGCGGGCGATGGCGTCCGCCAGCACGATCTCGTAGGTGTTGCCGATATGCGGCTTGGCCGACGTGTACGCGATGGCGGTAGTGATGTAGTAAGGCTTCTTGCACTCACACATGGGGATAACCTCCTGTTTTTAGGGATAGAAAAACTCCACCCCTCTGTCGTTCGAGGGGCGGAGTGTAAAATACACTTTCCGCGTTGCCACCCTGATTTATCGCTTCGCATACGGATAACGGCGCGACCCGTCACGCCCTACTTGGCACGGCTATCACCGTCCCCTGTTCAGACGCAATGCTCCGGAGCCATGTTCCCCCGCCTCCGCCGACCGCGTTGCACCAGACCGCGGCTCTCTGAGCGTGCGTTTGCAGGGTACTCTTTCCTTCATCGCATGGGGGTATTATAACCAATGGCAGGGCGGGTTGTCAAGTGTTTTGTTGGGATACATTACCTCTCCCAGTACGTCCACTCCACAACCTTCTCATACCCGATCTTCGTGTAGAACGGGTTCGTCCCGCCGGTCATGTGGGTTGCGCCCAGTGCCTTCGTCCGCCGGTACATTTCGCTCAGCGCCGCAGCCGCCAGGCCCTTCTTCTGATAGGCTGGGACGGTGCACAGCGGTTCCATGTAGGCCAGCTTGTTTTCCGGCGTCCACCACATGCCCGCGTAGCAGACGTACTCCCCTGCCTCATTCTCGATGGCCACATCCAGGTGCTGCGTGGCGTGGGGCGCAGTCAGGAGCGCGCCGGTGTACTCAATGTCGCCATCCCAGGGGCCCTCCTCCGCCTCATGACCGAAGCCCTTCCAGCAGCACTCGCTGCATTTGGCCACATCAACGGGCGCGGCGGCGAAGCGGAAGCCCTCCGGCAGCGGATAGTCCAGCGGCTTGCTGAAGTCGTATTGCATGTCCCAGTCCGACCAGGTGCAGTGAAGCCCTGCGCGCTGGGCAGCATCAATCAACGCCGTCTGTCCGCCGAAGAGGATCAGCTTGTTGCGGCCGTCCTTATGGGGCATACCCTTCAGCGCGTGGGCGACCATCTCGTCCGCCAGCTGCTCGTAGCCCGGCCGTAGGCTGCAATACACGTCTGTCACCGGATTTTCGTAGAAGACGAAGGCCACGATGCGTCCGTCGTCGAACCACAGGCGGTTGCGGTGGACGAGGCTCTTGTCCATCCAGTCCGAGCACAGGGCGTACTCCAGGAAGGGCGCGGGCACGCCGTTGCGCCAGTCGCGCTCGTAGATCTCCGTCATGAAGTCGTAGACCGCCATGTGGTCAGACAGCAGGCGGTAGGGGCGGCTGGTGATGCTCATCGCTTTTCACTCCTCGTAACAAAGTACAGC
Organism: Christensenellales bacterium; assembly: GCA_045126095.1. Lineage (GTDB taxonomy): Bacteria > Bacillota > Clostridia > Christensenellales > Aristaeellaceae > UBA11524. The sequence continues at coordinate 1,492 of JBGVOA010000085.1, forward strand.
TCGGTGATGTCTTCCGTCTGGTTCTCCAGGTAGCCGGTGATGACGAAGCCCGCAGCGATCTGACCGCCCAGGTAGCTCTCCATCGTGTGTCCGTACTCGATCCAGTCGCCCTGATCGTCGTGCTCCTGGGAGCTGTAGGGCATTCGGTTGACGGCCTTGTAGCACTGCGCCTTTTCGTCCCAGTCGCAGACATAGGCGATGGGGTTCGAGGATACCATGATGAAGGTGCCGCCCGGCTTCAGCACCCGGTACACCTCGCGGAAAACCGGGTTCACATCCGGCACATAGAAGAGCGA
>JBGVOA010000086.1:0-2268 GCA_045126095.1 Christensenellales bacterium
GAGAAGTCGCCGGAGGTGGGGTTTGCGCCGGAGTGCAGGCCCGCCAGGTCGGTGATGACCAGGCCTTCGCCCACGTCCGCCATCAGCTCCTCCAGGGACTTTTCGCCCGCCTTGAAGAACAGGTTTGTGGGAGCCACGCGCACGGGCGCGGCGTAGCTGGCGCGGGAGGCGTTGCCGGTGGAGGTCACGCCCTGCTTGCGGGCTGTCTTGCGGGAGTGCAGGAGGGTCGTCAGCACGCCCGCGTCGATGACGGCCTTGGTCTTGCTGGCGGAGCCCTCCGCGTCAAAGCGCTGGGAGCCAAAGCCGCCGGGCAGCAGGGGATCGTCCATGAGCGTCACGGCGGGGGAGGCGATGACCGTGCCTTCCTTGCCGCCCAGGAGGCTCATGTTCTGCTGGGCGTTCTCGGCGGAGAACACGCCGCAGAAGGTCTCCAGCAGGGACTGCATTGCGTCAAAGCGAAGGATGATGCGGTATTCGCCCGCGGGCACAGCGCTGCCGCCCAGCTGGCAGACGGTTTCTTCAGCGGCCTTCACGCCGATGGCGACGGGGTCGAGGTCGGCAAAGCGGGAGCCTGCGGCCATCCAGCCGCCGGTGGCAGTTTTGTCATCCGCCTTGGCGATGGGAGCGGCGTAGGCCATGCACATCGCGCCGGAGTCGGTCAGGTTGAGGCCGTAGCTGTTCCTGATGCGCACGGTGTTGCTGCTGGTGGAGACCATGGCGCGCTGCACCTTCCAGATGCGGGAATCGGCCTCCTTGGCGGCCTTCTCCATCGCCAGGCACATGCTGAGCTTCTGCTCGGGGGTCACGTCCTTCAGGTCGCTTTCCGTCTCGGGGATCTCCGGGTAGCTCTCGTCGCCCTGGAAGATCTCGTCCTGCTCCTCGGCTTCGACCAGGGCGGCAGATTCCTTTACGCCCTCGATCAGCTGGGCGATGGCGGCCTCGTCAAAGGCCTGGGTGGCGCTGTAGCCCATCTTGCCGTCCACCGTGCCGCGCAGGCTCAGGCCAGCGCTGGCGGACACCTGGTACTGGTTGATTTCGCCATCCATCGCGGAGGCGCGGAAATTTTCGCCGGTGACGCAATAGACCTCGGCGGTGTCGATGCCGGCAGCCTTGGCCGCTTCCAGCACGCGGTCGATAAACAGATTCATATCCATCTTTGCTCTACCTCCTTAACGACCGCCGACGGTCAGGCCGCTGACGCGGATCATGGGCTGGCCAACGTCCGTGGGCACGCTGCCGGACATGGAGCCGCACATACCCTGGGCCAGCTGCAGGTCCTTACCCACGCGGTCGATCTTCAAAAGCACCTCGCTGCCGCGGCCGATGAGGGACGCGCCGCGCACGGGATGAGCGATCTTGCCGTCCTTGACCAGGTAGCCCTCGTTGACGGCGAAGTTGAATTCGCCGGTGGCGGGGTTGACGGAGCCGCCGCCCATCTTCTTGGCGTACAGGCCGTCGCCCATGGTGGCGATCATTTCCGCCTCGTCGTCGTTGCCGGGGGCAATGAAGGTGGAGCGCATGCGGCTGGTGGGCGCGAAGGCGTAGGACTGGCGGCGGCTGGAGCCGGTGATGGGCATGCCCATGCGGCGCGAGCCGAGCCGGTCGATCATGTAGTTGGTGAGGATGCCGTTCTCCACCAGCACGGTGCGCTGGGCGGGGGTGCCCTCGTCGTCAACGTGGATCTGGCCCCAGGCGTTCATGATGGTGCCGTCGTCGATGGCGGTGACGCGGTCGCTGGCGATCTGCTGGCCCAGCTTGCCCGCGAATTCAGACACGCCGATGGAGACGCTCGTGGCCTCCAGGGAGTGACCGCAGGCCTCATGGAAGATGACGCCGCCGAAGCCGTTGTCGATCACCACGGGCATGAAGCCGGCGGGGCAGATGGGGGCGTGCAGCATGGTGATGGCCTGCTTCGCGGCGGTCTCGCCGACCTTCGCGGGGTCGATGAGGTTATCGAAGATCTCGAAGCCCATGGAAGCGCCGGGGTTGTCGGCGCCGGTCTGGTTCTCGGTGCCGTTGGAGGCGATGGCGTTGACAGACAGGCGGGTGCGCACGCGGCGGTCGGTGACGAACACGCCCTCGGTGTTGCAGATGCACACATCCTGCTCTTGGTCGTTGTTGTTGGCCACAACTTGCACAACCTCCGGGGAGATGGCGCGGGCAGCGGCTTCGGCGGCACGGAGCTTCTCGGCCTTGAGGGCGGCCTTCACGTCTGTGGGCAGGAGGCGGATTTCCTCGGGCCGGGCGGCGTTCCAGGCCTTGAAGGGC
>JBGVOA010000087.1:0-6470 GCA_045126095.1 Christensenellales bacterium
CGAAGGAGAGGATGTAGCCGCCAACGCCCACAACGATGGAGAACAGGATGGTGTTTGGCAGCACGTACTGCAGGAAGATCGTATCCTGCGTCAGAAGGTTGATGTAGTTGGTCAGGCCCACGAATTCAGGCGTCTGAACGGCGTTGTAATTCGTGAAGGACAGGCCGACAGCCATCGTGGTGGGGACGATGATGAACACCGTGAACAGGAGCAGATACGGCAGGAGGAACAGATATGGCGTTTTCTTGCTGGTAATCACTCGTTCTCCCCTCCTTCCAGTTCGGCGGACGCATCCGGCTCGGCGGGCGTCTCCGGTTCTTCGTTCGTAGTCTGCACGCCGTCGGCAGCTTCGTGGGTGCTGTTGTACTCGTTGATGATGTCAAGCACCACCTGCACGCTGGGCGTGCGCAGCTCCCGGACCATCTCGCCATCCTCGTAGAAGCCGAACTCCTCCAGCTTGCGGAAGGTCTCGCGGTCGATGCGCTTCACAGCGGTATCCATCGCGCGGCGGGCTTCAACGCCGTCCGCCGTGACGGAAATGAAGGCGTTGGACAGCTCGCGCTCCAGCATGTAGGTGCCCAGCACCCAGGGAGCCTCGGTCATCCACTGCATCTGCTCGATGATGACGTCCTTGTGGGCGGCACGCAGGGGCAGCTGCGCAAAGGCCTCGGTGTTGGCGGTGGGCCAGATGTACTCGGAGCCGTAGGTGCTCTGGAGCTTATCGCCGAATTCGGCCTGGGTCTCCGCACGGCTCCACCACTCCAGGAAGCGCCAGGCAGCGTCCACGTTGCCGTGATCCTCTGCCGCGCTCATGATGGCCATGGTTTCCGCGCCGCCGGTGGTCCAGCGCTGCACCTCACCCGCGTCGTTCTTCAGGCCGGGGAACAGAGCGATGTCCCACAGGCCGTCCAGCTCGGGCGCGGCGTTCAGCAGCAGGTTGTAGGTGGCCAGGTCCGCAATGCCCATGGGCATCGTGCCGTCACGGAACTGCTGGTAGAAGCCCGGAGAGGGCACGTCCGTAGGCATGTTGTACACGGTGAACAGCTCCGTCAGCTCGCGGAAGCCCTGCAGGGACACATCGCTGTCCAGCGTGGTCTCGCCGATCGTGTCCGCATAGATGGAGCCGCCCGCCTGCAGCAGCAGCGGCAGCGTGCCGGGGAAGACCTTCATACCCACCATGCCGGCGGTAGGGAAATAGAACTTCATCGAACGGCGCTCCAGCTCCGGCAGGATCTCGCGCACGTCGTCCATGGAATCCGGGATCGGGATGCTCAGGCTCTCGACGATGTCCTTGCGGTAGAACATGACCCAGAAGTTGACCGTCTCGGGCATGGCGTACACGCCCTCCTCCAGGGTGTAGGGGATGAACAGGCCGCTGGAGAAGCGCTGCGCTACCGCGCCGAAGCCGGGGGTCACAGTGCCGTCTGCATTCTGGATATCGTCGATCTGCGCCAGATCGTAGAGCGCGCCGCGGATGTTGAGGTAGCTGGGCACAACGTACTGCAGGCCCACCACAGCATCCGGCGCAGTGCCGGCGGCATTGGCCAGCACCAGCTTGTTGGCGTCGGGCATCAGGGACAGGTTGACGCGGATGCCGGTCTCCTCAAAGAACTTCGTATCCGCCATCTGCTGCATCAGCTCGACGTACTGGCGGCTGCGGCCCACCCACACCTGAACCACAGGATGCTCCTCGCCGCTCGTTTCGTCCACCCACACGGTGTCCTTGGCAGAAGTGGCAGCGTAATCCTGCGCGGTGAAGGAAGTGAAGAAGCGCTGCACGCCCGCCCAGGTATTCTCAAAGAAGCCGGGCTTCTCGGGCAGCTTCGCATCCGCCTGATAGAAGTAGATCTGGTCGATGGACAGGTCGTTGTTGGCCATGTCCGTCAGCTGCTGTGCCAGCATGCGGGCAGCGGAGTTGGCGCCGGTGGAGAACTCGGACATGCGGCGGGGCAGGTCCTCCGGCTCCTCGGACAGGCGGCTGAGCTGATCAGCGCACAGGGTCATGGAGTTGAAGGCAGAGGCCTTGCCGTCATCGGCAAACTGGCTGGCGTAGGCCACCATGTTGGTGCAGTCCTGCGCCCAACCGGCCAGCTGGCCGCGGACATGGGGGAAGTTCTTCTCGATCTTGTAATCGCGGAACTTATCCGCCGCAGCGCCGCCCATCAGCTCCTTGATCTCGTTGGACATGGCGTTGATGTCTTCCAGCATCACGTCGATGGTCTTGTACACCGGCGTGAGGTGGTCGGCATTGATGCGGAAGGAAATCTCGCGCTCGCCCGCCTCCAGGTAGAAGGCCAGGGGGGCGCCGTCCGCGCCGGTGGCCTGCATGGTGGTGAAGGACGTGGTGTACGGGAACGCGATGCGCTGCGCCGCCGCGGAGGGAATCTGACCATCGATCAGCACGTCCACATAGGTGGGGTAATCCGCGCGGGCGCTCTGGCGGTAGTACGCGCCAAGGTAGTACCAGCCGCTCTTTTCCACGTTGATCTTCCAGGTGACCATCTCGCCCGCCTCGTCAAAGGAAGCGCCGTCAAGGAAGTTGATCTCGCGGAAGTCGTTGCTGTAGGGGGACAGGCGGGCATTGAACTCGCCCGCGCCGCGGATGGAGGACTCGTTGCGGCTGGCAATGTTCTCCGCCTCGATGACGATCAGGCCGTCGCCGGACGCATCGCCGGGCGCATAAGCCGCGATCTCGGCAGGCTTGCGCAGGCTCACCTCGGTGATCTCGCACCCGCCGTCCTGCAGGTCGAAGAACAGGGTATGGGTGCCCGCCGTCAGTTCAAAGAGCAGCGGGGCGACCGTGCGGCCAGCAGAGTCGCAGATGGCAGACTCCTGCAGCCCCTCCGCCGCATGGGGCGTGGTGGCAATCTCATTGCCGTAACGGTCGGTGGAGAACACGCCGTCGTCCACCCACTTGGAGCTCAGCTTCACGCGCTGCAGCTCCTCCGTGGACGGCTGACCATCAATGACGATGGCCAGCTCGCTGGGCAGGGTGGTCTCGGTGGTGTTGCGATAGGTCAGCCAGATCTCGTACCGGGCATGCTCGGGGGCCTCGATGGTCACCTCGCCCATGCCAACGGACTCGTCGCTGTGATCCAGCACCAGGTTCATCTGCGCCGGGAAGGCGATGTTCTCGCCCGCGTAGACCGGCACGGCAGTGCTGAAGAGCTTCACGCCCGTCACCTGCACGCCGCCCTGGGCCGCGCTCAGGCTGATGACATGCTCACCGGGGCCGAAGCTGAAGAGGTAGGGCACGCCATTGGCGTCCGCCAGGACGTGGCTGGTCGCCTCCGCCGCAGCGGGCAGCGCATAGCCAGCAGCCTCCGTAAAGGGCACGCCGCCGTCCACCTGCAGGGTGATGGCCGCGCCGGCTGCATATTCCACATCGCTGGCATACTCGATGGACAGGGCGTACAGGCCGCCCTCCTCCACGGTGACAGTCGTCTGGTTGTTGTAGGTCTGCACCGTCGTGGCCGTGGCTGCGTAGGCTTCCACGCCGCCCTGTTCAGCCTTGACGGACACCACATGCTTGCCGCCGCCCAGGCGGAACTGCAGGGGCTGACCCTCCGCGTCCACCAGCACCGCCTCAGTCCTGGAAGCGGCAGCAGGCAGGACGTACGCATTCAGGCACTCCGCAGACGCCTTGCCGTCCACCGTGATGGTGACGACGGTATCCAGCACAGCCTCGGCGTTTTCAGCAGCGGCCTGCGTGCTCTTGTAGGCCACGGACAGCGTATACACGCCGCTCTGCTCCAGAGACACAGCCATCTCCTTCACATAGGGCACCGTTGTCTTGGAGGCCGCAGCGGGCTCTTTGTCGCCCACGGGCAGCGCGGTGATATCCGCCGCAAACTGCTTCTCCTCGCCCTCATAGGCAGACCAGATGTAGCGCGCCTTCGCCTCTTCATAGGCGTAAACGGGCCTGTCCGCCTGGGACCAGGTCATTTCCGGAACCGTCTCCTCCTTGCCGCAGCCGCGCAGCAGAAGCACTGCCACGATCAGCGCCACGACCAGCACGATCCCCTTAATCACCTTTTTACGCAAGTTGTACACCCCTCTTCATGCGTTGATCCTTGTCTTCTGTCAATCCTGTTTCAGGCCGCGCACTGCCCACAGGGCGGCGCCGTTTTCGTCCAGCGCGCTGATGCAGGTGGCCCAGTTCTTCTGGCCGGCCTCCAGGGCCGTGTGCATCACACCCGTGTAGCTCAGGCCCTCCAGGGTCATCACGACGTTCACGCCGTCGGAGCAAGCCCAGGTGCCGGTCAGGTCGCCGGTGACAGTGCCGTCGGCATTGAGCGTGATGGCCTGGCTCTCATGCTCCACCCGGTTGATGTCGCGCCCGTGCAGCAGCACCTTGTACACGCCGCACATCGCGTCCGCCGCCACCGCCTGCGGGTTCTCGCCCGAATAGCGCATCGGGGACACCACCGGCCAGCCGTCCGCCGTCATGTACATCTGGTGGACGCGCACGGAGAAGGCTTCTCCGGTATTGGCAAAGCGGGTATGGAAGACGATGAAGTAACGCCCCGTTTCTTCATCATAAATCGCGCTGTTGTGACCCGGGCTGCGGAAGGCCTGCGTGAAGCGGTTCTTGTCCGCCTGCAGGGGCAGGAATTCGTAGCCGCCCATCAGCTTCACGCCGTAGGGCTCGTAATCCGGGTCGTTGAAGAAGGTACCCGGACGACCGGCGCAACGGATCATGTTCTGACCCAGCGCATCCTCATAAGGGCCATCAGGCGTGCGGGAGCGGCAGACGCGGATGTTGTAGCCGTCGTTCTGCCCCAGGCCGCCGAAGGAGAGGAACAGGTAGTAGTAATCCGTATCGGGGCTGTACATGATGTAGGGCGCCTCGATGCGGGCATGGTTGCCGCCCAGCAGCTTTGTGCCGTGCACAGGCTGGCCCGGCAGGGGCTTTCCGGTGTTCACATCCATCTCCAGGATATAGATGCCGCCGGAGTAGCTGCCATAGACCATCCACAGCCGACCCTCCTTATCATAGAAGGTGCACGGGTCGACCACATTGGGCAGCACCGTGGCATTGTAGCCGCCGTAGCCGGACTTGAGGAGGATCTGCTCGTTGACGTACGGGCCCTCAGGCTTGTCCGCATAGGCAATGCCCAGCGTGGACAGCGGGCTGGAGCCCTCGCAGGTGCAGTAGTACATCGCGTAGCGGCCATCCCCGAGCTGCACCACGTCCGGGGCCCAGAAGGTGGTCGTCCGGGCGTAGGAGAGCGCTTCCTTCATCTGCGTCTGCACATTCTCCACCAGCGTGCAGCCCCCGTTGGTCGCATCGCGGGAGATCAGCTGCCAGGAGATCAGATCTGCGCTTTTTGCCGCCGCCATGTGGCTGCCGTAAATGTAGTAGTAGCCATCGTCCGCCTTGATGATGGAAGGATCATGCACCGCTACATCCTTCCAGCGCGGAATGGGCAGCGCCGTATTGGGCGTTTCCGCCGCCTCGCTCCCCTCCCCCAGCGCCAGCGCCGGAAGGCACAGGAGCACAGCAAGAAGGACGCAGATGACTCTTCTGATCTTCATAGGCATCTCCTCCGAAAAAAATATCCGAAAGTTCAAGCCTTCGGATTCGGTGAATTTGTACAATTCAGCACTATCAATACTATATTCAGTTTTGCATCGATTGTCAAGTTTTTTCCTTGAATAACAGTCGTTTTTTTGTTCATTTTGTGGCCATTTTCGTCCTTTATTCCTCATTTTTTGCTCCGAAAACGTTTTTTAATTCATATGCTCAAAATTGCGCATTTTGTTCATTTTCTACAAATCGCCATAACACAGGACAATACAACGTTTTCGTCCACCATATCACACAGGTGGATTATTTGCATTTCCCGGCAGGAATCTCCTCGCTCCAGCGCGAATCCTACCATGAAAATATGCACCAACAAGGAGGTTCCCCTCATGATTGCACAGCGTCCCCCGATGGGCTGGAATTCCTGGAACACCTTTGGCTGGCAGATCAACGAAGAGCTGATCCGTCAGATGGCGGACTACATGGTGGCCGAGGGCTACCGTGACGCGGGCTATGAGTACCTGGTCATCGACGACTGCTGGTCCCTCAAGCAGCGCGGCGAGGACGGCCGCATCGTGCCCGATCCGGAGAAGTTCCCCAACGGCATGAAGGCCGTGGCGGACTACGTCCACCAGAAGGGCCTGAAGTTCGGCATGTACTCCTGCGCCGGCGTGCGCACCTGCGCGGGCTATCCCGGCAGCTACGACCACGAGTTTGTGGACGCACAGACCTTTGCCGACTGGGGCGTGGACTTCCTCAAGTACGACTACTGCAACTTCCCCTCCTCCGGCAACTGCAAGGCCCGGTACCTGACCATGTCCATGGCCCTGAAGGCCACCGGCCGCGAGATTCTCTTCTCCGCCTGCAACTGGGGCCAGCAGGAGCCCGGCCAGTGGATGCGTCAGATCGGCGCGCACATGTACCGCACCACCCGCGATATCAT
>JBGVOA010000088.1:0-2433 GCA_045126095.1 Christensenellales bacterium
GGTCGTAGACGGAGAGGATGTCCCGCTCCACGGGCTCCAGGGGGCGCAGCAGATGCGTCTTGCTGCTCTGGATGCCGATGACCAGCGAGTCCTCCACCGTTGTGGCTTCAGCGGGCTGCATGAAGCTGCCCGTCAGCAGCATGGCCGTCAGCGCCAGGCACATCAGGCGTTTGAGGAGCGTCGGGATAAAGGAGCGCTTCATAGATGCCATAAGCCGTTGTCACCCTTTCTGCGTATTGCTTGGTTTGGGGAATCGGAATGTTCTGGATGGGGACGCACACGCCATCGGGGGAGATGCTCTTTTCGCCCAGCCAGCCCAGCACCTCGCCCTGTCCGGCGTGGTAGGCGGCGCAGACGAGCACCGTGTCCCCGCCAAAGATCTCGGAGAGAAAGTTGAGGTACCAGCAGCCGTAGCGGATGGCGGTTTCGGCCTCGTACAGCTTGTCGAAATCATAGGGCTCGTCCAGCTTTCCGGCGATCCACTGGGCTGTGGCGGGCATCATCTGCATCAGCCCGCGTGCGCCAACGGAGCTTTCTGCCTTGGTGCGGAAGTCGCTTTCCTTGCAGATCACGGCGGTGACGAAGGCCGGGTCGAGGCCGTATTCCACCGCGTATTTCTCGATCAGCGCCTGATGGGTGACGTGCAGCGAGCCATCCTCCGCCTGGGTGAAGTGGTAGCGGTAGATGATGTTCTGCCAGGAATCCGCTTTGGCCTGCTCCAGCGCGTCCATCGCATGGTGCAGGGAGGCTATCTGCAGCAGCAGCGCGCCCAGCACCACGAGCAGCGCCATCACGCCGCCCCACAGAAGATGCGGGAGGATGGAGCGTGCAGGCTTTTCGGGCTTTGTCTCAGCTTCGTCGTTGGCGCGAAAGCTCTGACGGGCGGCGCGGCGCTGGTCGGGAGCGTCCGTGCGCAGGGCGCGGGGGTCGGCGTTGGGCCGGGGTCGTGCGCCGGGCGCAGCGCTGCGGGTCACGGCGGACGGCGCTGCCTGAGCGGTGCGGAGCGCAGTGGGCTGGGGCGCCGCCTGCGCTTGCGGATACCGGGCGGGATAAGCGGCGGACGAAGCGGTCGGCCGGGCCGTCTGCACCGGTTGATAACGGGGCTGCACCTGAACCGTCGCAGCAGGCCGGGATACGGACGACTGCGCAGCGGTATGCTGCGGATAGCGCGGCGCGTGCGCGGGAGCCAGTCCCTGCGCGCTGGGCGGCGGGGATGCGGGCACAGCGGCGGACGGCGGCGCTTCAACAGGCGCGGGCGCAGCGTTGACAGGCTGCGGCGCGGCGGAAGCCGTCGTCTCCTCCGGCGCGAAGGTGGCGCGTCCGGTGCGGCGGTTTCTGACCGGAGGGGTGGGGGTGATGCTTTCCATGGGAAGCCTCCTGAGGGTCATGGGTGGAGCGTGTCGGTCTCCTGCGCGAGGAGCGCAAGCACCTTCTCTTTAGTGTACTGTATCGAACCGCTCGTGTCAATGACAATATCCGCGCGGGCGGCCTTCTCGTCCACGGGGAGCTGGCTGGCGATGCGGCTCTCGGCCTCCTGGGCAGTGAAACCATCACGGGCCATGAGGCGGGCCAGCTGCTCGTTATGGGGCAGCCAGGCGCACCAGACGCGGTCGCATAGGGTATCCAGCTCCTTTTCGTACAGCAACGGCATGTCCAGCACGCACAGGCTCACACCGGCGGCGCGGGCGGCACCGATCTCCTCCAGGATCAGCTGGCGCAAAAGGGGCTGCATCACATCATCGAGGGCCTGGCGGGCTGCGTCGTCTGCAAAGACGCGCTGCCCCAGGGCGCGGCGGTCGAGCGTACCGTCCGCCTGGAATACATGCTTGCCGAAGCGCTCGCGGATGGCGGGCAGGGCCGCACCGCCGGGGGCTGTCAGGCGGCGGGATAGCTCGTCGCCGTCGACGATATACGCGCCTTCCTGCCGCAGCGTCTGGCTGATGGTGGATTTACCGCAGGCGATGCCGCCTGTCAGGCCGAGGATCTTCATTGGAAACGTCCTCCTGATATCAACGAATGACATGCACAAAACCCTGCCGGGAATGCGAAAAGGCCCGGGAGGCATGCGCCTGGGCCGGGCGGGAATTCAGCGGCGGGGCTTGAAGTATATATGGGGCTCGCGCTTTTGCTGGCGGGGCGCTTTGTCCTTGCGGACGCGGCGGAAGCTGCCGAAGATGAGCACCAGCAGCACCACGATCACGATCACTTTGAGGAGTGAGAAGCCGCTCTTCTTGTTCTCGCGGGTGAAGATGGACTCCTCCTCGTCCCCGGAGAGGGAGGCGGCCAGGCTGCGGGCCCAGCTGCTGAGGCGGTTGTCGGAGGCGGAATCAAACAGGTCGTCCGTGCGGACGGTTTCGCCGCAGGCCTTGCTCAACTCGCTCACCAGGGCGGGGATGAAGGCGGAAACCGCCGCGTCGTACCGCTCGGCCAGGA
>JBGVOA010000089.1:0-9559 GCA_045126095.1 Christensenellales bacterium
CTGACAGGGAGGCGCACGCGTACCTTCACGGATGAGAGACGCGACCGCTTTGCGCAGGCCCTTACGGAATCGGGCCTCGTATGCGGCATGAGCCCCTGCTCCATGGACAGCCACGACGTGACCATCAAAAAGGGCGAGCGCTTCTGCCAGGGGGTGTTCCTGCCCCATGGCCTAGCCGAGGAGGACGAAGTGGCCGGAAACCGCACGGGCGGCTTCGGCAGCACCGGAAGTAACTGAATATGAAAGCGCCGGATACCGCATTGGCACGGTATCCGGCGCATTTTGATTCCAATCAATAGTATTCGACGACGGAGGCCCACTTCATCAGCAGCTCCTGCTCCTCGGGCTTGCCCTTGACGGACTGGGAGGCCGCAACGATGGGGATCCACTTCTGCACGTACTGCTTGGCGGTGTCGCTCTTCAGGCAGAAGAGCTTCAGGTACTTGCGGGCCAGCGCCTCCTTGCCCTCCAGGTTGAAGAGCAGGTAGGTGCGGGCCACGTCGGCAGAGGCGTTGCCCTGGGTGGCGTGCGCCCAGTCGATGATGTAGGGCTTGCCTTCGGGGGTGATGATGATGTTGGAGGGGTTGAAGTCGCCGTGGCAGAGCTTCTTATGCACATGCATGGAGGCCAGACGGGCGTGCAGCTCGTAACGCATGGTGGCGTCCAGCTTGGTCTGGTCGATCTTGCGGTTCATCTTCTCCGTCAGCATGTTCAGCATCGGGCAGGTGTGCTTGTGCATGTCCAGCTGCAGGTCGACGAAGAGCTCGAGGTACTCGTCTTCCTTCTCGGGGTTCTCCTCCATCAGCTGGGCCAGGGTCTTGCCGGGGATGTACTCGGTGATGATGGCCCACTTGCCATCGATCTGCTGCACGTCGATCAGCTGGGGGATGGCCAGGCCGGTTTCCTCCACGCGGGCGGTGTTCAGCGCCTCATTGAGCACGTCGGACTTCTTGTAGCTTTCGTCAAAGACCTTGACGGCCTGATCGCCATCGCGGTACACGACCTTCCCAGCGGGGGTCGCGATGATGTTATCATGCTTCATTGTGTTACCTCCTGTTTCTGATGATGGTCAACGGTTGATATACCTGTCAGATTCTACATATAGCCGGTTTTTCCTGCCGGGCAGGGAGCAATTCCCTCGCCCGGCAGATCAAAAACGGATCGGAGGCCCTCAGTTGCCGTAGTAGCACTTCAGGTACATATCCTTGATCTCGCTCATCAGCGGATAACGGGGATTCGCGCCGGTGCACTGATCGTCGAAGGCCTGCTCGACCATCTCGTCCAGGCTGGCCAGGAAGGTCTCCTCGTCCACGCCGTAGTCCTTGATGCACTTCTTGATGCCCACGCGGGCCTTCAGCTCGCCCACGGCCTTGATCAGGTTCTCGACCTTCTCGTCGTCGTTGGCGCCGCCCAGGTTCAGGTAGTCAGCCACCTCGGCGTAGCGGGCCTTGGTGTGGGGGTAGGCGTACTGGGGGAAGGTGCCCATCTTCGGGGGGACTTCCTCGCTGTTGAAGCGGATGACCTCCTCGATCAGCAGCGCGTTGGCCACGCCGTGGGGCAGGTGGTGGAAGGCACCCAGCTTGTGCGCCATGGAGTGGCACACGCCCAGGAAGGCGTTGGCGAAGGCCATGCCGGCGATGGTGGCGGCATTGCCCATTTTCTCGCGGGCCACGGGCTCGTTCATGCCGTTGTCGTAGCAGGCGGGCAGGTAGTCAAAGACCAGCTTGGTGGCCTTGAGGGCCAGGCCGTCGGTGAAATCGGTGGCCATGATGGAGGCGTAGGCTTCCAGCGCGTGGGTCAGGGCGTCGATACCGGAGGCGCTGGTCAGGCCCTTGGGGGCGGACATCATCAGGTCAGCGTCGACAATGGCCATGTTGGGCATCAGCTCGTAGTCGGCCAGGGGGTACTTGACACCGGTCTGTTCATCGGTGATGACGGCGAAGGGGGTCACCTCGGAGCCGGTGCCGGCGGAGGTGGGCACGGCGATGAAGTAGGCCTTCTCGCCCATCTTGGGGAAGGTGTACACGCGCTTGCGGATGTCCATGAAGCGCATGGCCATATCCATGAAGTCCACCTCGGGGTGCTCATACATCACCCACATGATCTTGGCCGCGTCCATCGCAGAGCCGCCGCCCAGGGCCAGGATGCAGTCGGGCTGGAAGGCGGTCATGGCCTTCGCGCCTTCCTTGGCGCAGGCCAGGGAGGGGTCGGGCGCAACGTCGAAGAAGGTGGTGTGGACGATACCCATCTCGTCCAGCTTGTCGGTCACGGGCTTGGTGTAGCCGTTGTTGAAGAGGAACGCGTCGGTGACGATGAAGCACTTCTTCTTGCCCATCACGTTCTTCAGCTCATCCAGGGCGACGGTCAGGCAGCCCTTCTTGAGGTACACCTTTTCAGGTGCGCGGAACCACAGCATATTCTCCCTCCGCATCGCCACGGTCTTGACGTTGATCAGGTGCTTCACGCCCACGTTCTCGGAGACGGAGTTGCCGCCCCAGGAGCCGCAGCCCAGGGTCAGGGAGGGCTTGAGCACGAAGTTGTAGATATCGCCGATGCCGCCCTGGGCCGCAGGGGTGTTGACCAGGATGCGGCAGGTCTTCATGCGGGCAGCGAACGCGTCGATCAGATCCTTGCGGGTCACGGCGTTCAAGTAGATGGAGGAGGTGTGGCCGTAGCCGCCGTCAGCGATCAGCTGATCTGCCTTGTCGAAGGCCTCGTCCATGCTCTTGGCGCGGTACATGGCCAGCACGGGGGACAGCTTCTCGTGGGCGAACTCCTCGGAGATGTCCACGGACTCCACCTCGCCGATGAGCACCTTGACGGTGTGGGGCACGGTCACGCCGGAGAGCTCAGCGATCTTCCAGGCGGGCTGGCCGACGATGCGGGCATTCAGCGCGCCGTTGATGATGATGGTCTTGCGGACCTTGTCCAGCTCCTCGCCCTGCAGGAAGTAGCAGCCGCGGGCGGCGAACTCGGCCTTCACCTCGTCGTAGATGCTGTCCATCACGATGCAGCTCTGCTCGGAGGCGCAGATCATGCCGTAGTCGAAGGTCTTGGAGTGGATGATGGAGGAGACGGCCACCTTGATGTCGGCGGACTCGTCGATGATGGCGGGGGTGTTGCCCGCGCCCACGCCCAGGGCGGGCTTGCCGGAGGAGTACGCCGCCTTGACCATGCCGGGGCCGCCGGTGGCCAGGATGGTGTCAGCCTCCTTCATGGCCATGTTGGTCAGCTCCAGGCTGGGCACGTCCACCCAGGCGATGATGTCCTCGGGCGCGCCGGCAGCCACAGCCGCCTCCAGCACGATCTTCGCGGCCTCAATGGTGGACTTCTTCGCGCGGGGATGGGGGCTGATGATGATGCCGTTGCGGGTCTTCAGGCACAGCAGGCACTTGAAGATGGCGGTAGAGGTGGGGTTGGTGGTGGGGATGACCGCCGCCACCACGCCGATGGGATCCGCCACGCGCAGGATCCCGGCGGCCTCGTCGCGCTCCAGCACGCCGCAGGTCTTGGTATCCTTGTAGGCATTATAGATATACTCGGCGGCGTAGTGGTTCTTGATGACCTTGTCCTCCACCAGGCCCATGCCGGTCTCAGCCACAGCCATCTTCGCCAGCGGAATGCGGGCGTTGTTGGCGGCCAGGGCAGCAGCGCGGAAAATTGCGTCCACCTGCTCCTGGGTGTAGGTCGCATACTTCTTCTGAGCGGCGCGCACGCGGTTCAGCGCGGCCTCAAAGCTCTCCACGGAATCGACGATCTGGTATTCCTTGGCCATGATCCTGTCTCTCCTTCTGATTCACAGCGTTTCATTCTTTCCTTCACACAAGCGCCGCGGAGGCTTCTTCCCTTCCCCGGCAGCATCAGTATAGCATATCCGCTCTCCCTTGTCAATAATTTAACGATATAATTTTGACAATTTAAAACGTTTTCGCGCATGGGCGAAATCCAACCACATCCGACACACCGCCCCCGTTTTCAGCGTCCATACGTCTATAAAACGTCTTATACAGCATATTTCCTTGCATTCCACAGACGTATTCCGCAGAAAAAATTTTCACGTCGCCCGTGCAGCGCAAATTTTGTCCTCCGGCGAGCAGGAAAAAGCGCGTTTTCAGTGGTATAATGTACTGACAAATCTGTCTGCGAGGTCATTGCCATGCGCAAGAAGCTTTCGTTCATTCCCCTGAAGGAGCTGCTGGTCATCACCGGCGGCACGCTGATCGTTGCGGCGGCGGTTTATTTCTTCATGCAGCCCAGCGGCGTCGCCATCGGCAGCGGCGCGGCCCTGGCCATGATCCTGGCCAACTTCATCCCCCTGCCCGTGTCCACCATCCTCCTGGCGCTCAACGTCATCCTGCTCATCATCGGCTTTTTGCTCATCGGGCCGGAATTCGGCGTCAAAACGGTGTACTGTGCCGTGCTCATGCCCGTCATCATCGGTGTTTTCGAGCGGGTTTTCCCCAACTTCCAGTCCATCACCGGCGAACCGCTGCTGGACATGGTGTGCTACATCCTGGTCGTGGGCGTGGGCCTGTCCTACCTGTTCAGCTGCAACGCCTCCTCCGGCGGGCTGGACATCGTGGCAAAGATCATGAACAAGTACCTGCGGATGGATCTGGGGCATGCCATGTCCGTTTCCGGCATGGTGGTGGCCGCCTGCTCCGCGCTGAACCCCAATCCTGACCCGAAGATCGTCGTGCTGAGCCTGCTGGGCACCTACTTCGGCGGCATGATGGTGGATCACTTCATCTTCGGCCTGAACATCAAGCGGCGCGTGTGCATCCTTTCCCCCAAGGTGGACGACATCGTGCACTACATCCTGCACGAGCTGCACTCCGGCGCGAGCCTCAACCAGACCATCGGCGCGTATGACAACGTAGTGCGCAAGGAGATCATCACCATCGTGGACAAGCAGGAGTTCCGCCTGCTGATGGACTATGTCCGCAAAACCGACCCCGGCGCATTTGTCACAGTCTACTCCGTGAACGAGGTCCGCTATACGCCCAAGAAGCGCAGCTGACCGCCGGACAGATGAAGGAGGCTGCACATGAAGCATTCCCAGGTGATCGCCAGCTGCGGCATGACGGCGGCGCTGAGCGTGGTCATCATGCTCCTGGGCAGTGCACTGGGGCTGGGCATGTACATTTCGCCCATGCTTTGCGGCCTCTGCCTGATGCCCATCGGGCAGAAATTCGGCACGAAGCATCAGTGGACGCTCTGGGCAGCGGTGAGCATCGTTTGCCTGCTGCTGGTGCCCAGCGCCGAGCAGAACCTGATGTACCTGACCTTTTTCGGACTCTATCCGCTTCTCCTCCCGCACTTCAGGCGCCTGCCCCGGTCGCTGCAATGGCCCTGCAAGCTGCTGTACTTCAACATCGTGGTCGTGGCGGTAGAGGCCCTGGTCATCCTGGTGCTGGCGCCGGAGGCCATGAGCACGCCCATCGCCCTGCTCATGCTGGCCATGGGCAACGCCATCTTCATCATGTACGACTTCATCCTGCCCCGCTGGGAGATGCTCTTCCAGAGGCTTTTCGGCAAGCTCCGGCGGTAAAACGCAGCAATCGTATACCACAAAGGGGGACGCGCCAACAAAGCGCCTCCCCCCTTTTTTTTGACGTCACACACCGCACAAAAAGAAAAGAGCGCCGCCGAAGCAGCGCCCCTGTGCATTCCATTAAGCGAAGAACAGCTTGTTGAGCGTCATGGGATCGACGTACTCGCCGTCCTTGTACACGCGCATGTTGCCGGAAGCGATCTCGTCGATCAGCATCACGTTGCCTTCCTCGTCGTAGCCGAACTCGAACTTGATGTCGTACATGTCCAGGCCCTTTTCCTTCAGGTCGTCCGCGACGATCTTGGTGATGGCCTGCGTCATGGCCTTCAGGTCATCATACTGCTTGGCGGTCATCACGCCCAGGTCGACCAGACCGTCCTTGGTCACCAGCGGATCGCCCTTCTCGTCGTTCTTGAAGGTGGTCTCCACGTAGGCGGGCAGATCCTGGCCCAGGGTGCAGTAATCGGAATAGCGGCGGTAGAAGGAGCCCACGGCCTTGTAGCGGCAGATAACCTCCAGGCCCTTGCCAAAGACCTTCGCAGCCTTGACCTCCATGGTGGTGTCATCCAGGTTCGCGCTCACATAGTGGGTGCGGATGCCGGCGGCGTTGATCTTCTCGAAGAAGTAGATGGACATGCGCAGGTTCACGTCGCCCACGCCCTCGATGGTCAGGCCCACGGTGTTCTCGCCGGGATCGAACACGCCGTCCTTGCCGGTGCAGTCGTCCTTGAACTTCAGCAGGCAGTTGCCGTTCTCCAGCGCGTAAACATTCTTGGTCTTGCCGGTGTAAAGAAGCTTCAGGTTCTCCATTTGCTACCTCTCCGTTTCTGTATGTCAGGTTGGGGATTTTTCACTCCGGAACGCTCATTAGTATAACGCTGCGGAGGCAAGTTTGCAAGTGTTTTTTGCGCGTTTTCCGAATCATTTTGCGGCATTTTCACATTTCATTCGTGCAGCGGAAAATTTCCGACCAGATTGTGCAGGGTACCTTTCACCCATTCTGCCGCGCAGGATTTCTCCTGCATTTCTCATCCGATTTTCATCCGCTCCTCAGGCTCCTCACAGGACAAATGCCGCCCTCTGCGCTATGATATTCCCGTACCCGCAAGCAAGACAGAAACGAAGGAGGAACCCTCATGAGCACCACCAAATCCAACGGCATCCTGCACACCCTGTGCAATTCCCGCATCCGCATCGACAACGGCGAGACGCCCATCGCCAACCTGAGCCTGCTGTTCTGCCTCATTGCCGCGCTGTGCGCCCCGTGGCTGGCGCTGGGCAGCCTGATTGCCGCCATCGCCCTGGGCTACCGCATCACCCTGCCCCAGAAAGATGACAGCAGCGCAGATACTCCCCTCTCCTGACCAAACGCCGGAGCGCCCGCAAGCGCCCCGGCGTTTTTCGTTATGCCCGCACCACTCGCAGCGTGCGGATCTCAAAGGGCTTCATCGTCAGCGGAATCTCCGTCCCCGCGCCCAGGAGCGCCCCGGTTTCCCCTTCATCCATGGCGGACTCGTACACCTTCGCCGCAAAGGGCAGGTGCAGCGTGCCGGCCGCATGGGTGCGGAGGCTCTCGTACAGGCGGAGGATGACGTCGTCGGACTGGTCGTCAGCAGGCTTGATGGTTTCCAGGATGATGGCGTCGGAGTCCATCTTGAACCCCGTCCCCACGCTCAGCCCGCGGCCATTGCAGCCAGGGTTCTCATACTCGTATGCGGCGAAGGCATAACCCGCCTTGACCACGCCTGCATCCTTGAAATTAGTCGCGAAGGGCATGATGGCGTAGCGGAAGCAATGCGCCCCCCGGTCGGCGGCGTCATCGGGCACCAGCGGCGCACGCAGCAGGGACAGGGCAATTTCACCGCGATCCGTGCTGACGCCGCGGATGCCATCCGTCAGAATGGCAAAGCCGCGGTTTTCCTCACACATCGCCGTCCATCGGTTGGAGCAGCTCTCGTAGCGGTCAGCAGCGACGGGATGGGACGCATGGCAGGGACGCTTCACATGGCCGAACTGGATCTCGTGGAGCGCGTCGTCGCACAGGACGTTGGATTCAAAGTGGACCTTGAGCAGCTTGCGGCGTTCGTGCCAGTCAACCTCGGCAAAAATCTCTATCCGGTCTGCATCCGCGCCAAGGCTGATCGTCATCCACATCTCGCTCGTTCCCACTTCGCCAGACCAGCAGGTAAACGTGAGTGCAGCCCCATCCACCCTTTGATTCATGTAATCGAAGCGCATGTCCAAGGGTTCGCTTGTACAGCGCTTGCGCCAGTCGCGGCTCATTTCCCAGGCGTCGTAGACAACCTCGATATTCTCGTACAGCCGCCAGTCATTCATCTTTTGTCCCGGATTCATCAGCGGTAAACCGTTTCGCTTGTCGGCAATGGCGGTGATCACGCCACGCCGGTTCACTTGCACGGCCAGAATCGCATTTTCCATCAGGAAGCCATTCTCATTTTCCGTTATGCTGACTTCGCCGCAGGGCTTCTTCGCCGGAACGGCCATCGTATGGGGCAAACGCTCCGTCAGCGTCCCCACCAGTGCATCCAGGTTCGTAAGCTGGGCAGCCAGCTTCGCCTCCGCCTCCTGATGCACCCGCCGGATGCCCACGCCGCCGGCCACATCGTGGAACTGGCAGAACATCAACGCATCCCAGGCCGCGTTAACGACGGGCATGTATTGCGCGCGCTCCGCCGCAGGCAGCAGAGCCAGCAGGGCCTCGGCGTCGTGGAGCCGCATCTCCGTCCGCATGGACATATCCTTCGTATGGCGCTGCGTCGTATACGTCCCCCGGTGCCACGCCAGATAGAGCTCGCCCACCCAGCGGTTGCCCTCCGCCTGCCAGGCCGTTTCCTCGAAGAATTCCTTCAAGCCGCCGTAGCGGGAGCGGGGCAAGCCCTCCGGGTCCTCCATACGGCGGGCCATTTCCAGCATGTCGCGGGTCGCGCCGCCGCCGCCGTCGCCGAAGCCGAAGGGGAACAGCAGCGTATCAATGTTTTCCTGCTGGGTGCGGTTCTCCTCCCAGCGCTGCACGAACTGGCCAGGCGTGACCTGGGCGTTGTTCTTGAAGAAGGACAGCGCCGTGACTTCGGAGCCGTCGATGCCCTCCCAGATGAAGTTCTGATAGGGGAAGCGCTCGCACTCCGGGTCAGCGCGCAGGAGCTTCTGCGTGGCGAAGTACGGGATGTTCAGCTTTTTCAGGATCTGTGGCAGCGCACCGGTGTAGCCGAAGGTGTCCGGCTGGAAGGCCACCTGACTGTCCACGCCGAAATGCTCGCGGAACCAGCGTTTGCCGCGCACCAGCTGCCGGATCAGGCTCTCGCCGGAGGGCAGATTGGTGTCGCACTCGATGTAGAACGCGCCCTCGGGGTCGATCTGTCCGCGCTGGAACGCCTCCTGCACCCGCTGCCAGAGTTCCGGATGCTGCGCGCGCAGCATGTCCAGCAGCTTCGGCTCACACAGGAGTAAGCGGTACTCCGGGTACTCGGCCATCAGGGCCAGCTGGTTCGAATACGTGCGGGCCACCTTGTGCCAGGTTTCCTCCTCCGGCCACAGCCACGCCAGATCGATGTGGCTCTGCCCCAGCAGCCACATGGTGGGGGCGGTGGAGCCGTTATGGCACGCCAGCGCGGGCGCGAGCACCTCCCTCGCGCGGCGGAAGCTCTCATGGCGTTCGGCCAGAGGCAGCTCGAAGTCAGCCGTGTAGGTGAAGTCCATCAGCGCCTTGGCCACCTTTTGACGCCGCAGGGACTTCTCCGGCAGGTGATTCAGCAAATCGCACAGCACCTCCACGTCCATGTGGAGCTGGTAGGCGTCCTCATTCCACACTGCGAGGATGCTGGGCTTCACCGCACACTGGCAGTCCGGCACGGGCGGGATGGCCGCGCGCTCCGGCGGACAAGGCGGCATCTCCTCCAGGCGCGCGCCATGCCCGGCGTAGCTCTCGATCAGCACCGAAATGCGCTCGCCCGCCTGGCCCTCCCGGCGCAGGGTCACATAATCGCG
>JBGVOA010000090.1:0-15991 GCA_045126095.1 Christensenellales bacterium
TCTTGCCCAGGGCCTCGGCGCACTCGGGGAAGGTGGTGGCGATCTTCTTCACGAAGGGCTTGCAGATCTTGTTGGCCAGGCCGGGGGTCAGGTCGCTTTCATGGCTGACGACGGGGATGAGGTGCAGCCACGCGCCGAACACCACCGGTACCGCCACGAAGCCGCCCTTGGAGAAGCACGCATCGGGCTTGATTTTGCCGATCAGCCGGGCGGACTGGAACGCGCCGGCAATGACCCGGAAGGGGTCGGTGAAGTTCTTCCAGTCGAAGTAGCGGCGCAGCTTGCCGGACTTGACGGCGTGATAATGGATGCCCTCAATGGCCTGGAGTTTGTCGGCCTCCACGCCTTTTTCCGTGCCGATATAATGCACCTCGTAGCCTTTTTCCAGCAGATGGGGCAGCAGCGCCAGATTCGGGGTGACGTGGCCCATCGTGCCGCCGCCGGTGAGGACGATTTTCTTGCTCATATGGTGATACCTGCCTTTCAGGTGGATTGTCTTTTGCACAGTCTATGATAAACCGCGGACGGAAATGTGTCAAGACCGAAAGGTTTACAGGAGGAGCACAGGAATGCTGCTCCCGCATTCTCCCTCAGTCAGCCGCAGCGGCTGCCAGCTCCTTCGGGGAGGGAGCCTTTGGGTTACGCGTACCATGTGCTTTCCCAAGCAACACGCGCGCGCAACCATGAAGGAGAGCAAAGAAAGATCGCGTGATGGGTGTCGAGAGGGCTGAAAGCCCTTCGCAGGGTGGAGGGACAGAGTCCCTCCCAGGGTGCAGGGGCAGAGCCCCTGCCCGCCGGAGGCCGCTCCTTACTCGTACACTGCTCTGCTGCCGCCGATGTAGGGGAGGCGGCTGTAGGCCATGACGAGGTTGGCGTGGCCGATCTTGTCGGTATCGATGCGCAGGGGGACGGCGACGGGGCGGATGTGCATGCCCACGAGGGTGTCGCCGATGTCGATGGCGGCCTCGGCCTGGATGAAGGCGGCCAGGGCGGGCTTTTGCAGGCGCTTCCAGGCGGCGGAGGGGACGCTGCCGCCGGCCTTGGGCTGGGGCACGGCGTTGACCTGCATGAGGCAGCGGGCGCGCAGCACGCTCTCCTCCATGACGATGGCGCGGTTCAGGTGCTCGCAGCACTGGAAGGCCGCATGCAGGCCGCGGGCGGAGCAGGCGGTCAGCATGGCCTCGGCGATGACCTCGCCCAATTCGGGCACGGAGCCCTTGCCGATGCGGGCGCCTGCCACTTCGCTGGTGGAGCAGCCCAGCACGATCACGCTGCCGGGGGCAATGCGGCCAGCCTGGCACAGCGCGTCCACGGCGGCGTCAAGGGTGCGGAAAATCTCGTTCTTCAGTTCGATGGCTTCATTCATGGGTCGTATCTCCTTTGCGGCGGACGGCGTCCGGCGTGTCGTTGGATTCGGGGAGGGAGTCGCTGACGGTTTCAGAGGGGAGCTGTTTTTCCTGATGGTGGGGCCGCAGGAGCGCGACGAGGTTCTGCGCGCCGATGGACAGGAAGTCCCCCAGGAGGGTCAGGATCATGCGGGCGGTATCGAAGTCCACCTTTTGCAGGGCCTTGAGGATGCCCGCAGCCCGGCCGGGAACGTCCACCATCAGCTCCTTCACGGTGGTGGCGCCGCTGGCCTCCAGCAGACCAAAGAGCGTATCGACGAAGCGCCGCCGCTGCTCGGGGGTCACGCGGGAGAGCCAGGCGTGCACGGTCTGGTTGACGAGGCGGCTGCCTGCGTCCACCTCCGGGGCCTCGATGAAGCGCGTGCCCAGCAGCTGCCAGGTGAAGGCGTCGTGCTGCATCAGGCCCAGTGCGTCGGACTTGACCACCGTGTACTCCGGGTGATAGGCCAGGAGCATGCCCACGACGCTGGACTGGGGCACGAAGGAACGGATGCGGGCGGCAATGCGCGCATAGCCCTGGGAGGCCACGGTGGCGTCATCCAGGCCGGGGCCGTCGAAGGAATACACGGCGCGGATGCGCTCCTGCACGGCGGGGTCTGCATGGGCGGCGGCGTAGATGGCGAGGTTGCCGCCCTTGCTGTGTCCGCCCAGGAGGAGGGGGCCGGAAAGGGCCTCCGCTGCCTCCTGCAGGTATTGCAGCGCGGCGGACTGGGCGGGCACGGGGCTCTCGAAGGCCATGTTGAAGTCCTCCCGCCAGCCCACGAGGGAGTTGTCCGTGCCGCGGAAGGCCAGGAAGTGGCTCCCGTCCGGCAGGGAGAGGGTGACGGCGGCAAACTGCATGTCGCGGCCCAGATCGGTCTGCGCCACGGAGCGGCACAGGGTCAAATCTGCAAAGCGCTCGGTCATTCCGGCGGCGCTGAGCAGCGCGCGGCTCTCCTTGATGAAGTTGAACTGGAGGGTCGGCTGCTGGGGCAGGGTGGCGGCGGCCTCATGCAGTGCGATGGGCTCCGCCGGGTAGGTCTGGTAGCTCAGGGTGGCGGCGATGAGGCTGTCCACATCATTCCACGGGGATTGCCCGATGGCCACGTCGCCGCGCCAGAGAAGATAATCCATCATGTTGGCCATGGAAGCCCTCCCTTCGGGTGGGAAGCCGGGGATTCCGCAGAGGCGGAACCCGGCGGCTGGCCTGAGTATATGCGGGAAGGAGCGGCGTCAGTCCAGCGCGCCGGAATCCTTCATCACCTCGAACTCCTCGCGGGAGATGAGGCACATGCGGGGCTTAGCGCCGTCCTTCTGGGAGACGATGCCGCGCTTCTCCATTTCGTCCACCAGGCGGCCTGCGCGGGCATAGCCCAGGCGGAGGCGGCGCTGGATGAGGGAGGTGGAAACCTGTCCGTCGTTGACGGCCATCTCGATGGCCTGGGTGAGCAGGCTGCCGTCGCCGCCGACATAGTCGTCGTCTGCCGAGGCGTCGGGGATGTTGATGGCGTCCGTGTCGTTCTCCAGCTTCTCCAGCTCTTCCAGGATGGCGGGGTCGTAAGTGGCGGGGCAGGTTTCGCGGATGTAATCGGTGATGCGGTTGACCTCCGCGTCGGAGAGGAAGCAGCCCTGCACGCGGATGGGCGTGAACTCGCCCGTGGGCATGTAGAGCATATCGCCGTAGCCCAGCAGCTGCTCCGCACCGATGCGGTCGAGGATGGTGCGGCTGTCCACATTGGAGGACACCTTGAAGGCGATGCGGCTGGGGATGTTGGCCTTGATCAGGCCCGTGATGACGTCCACGGAGGGGCGCTGGGTGGCGACGATCAGGTGGATGCCCGCCGCACGGGCCAGCTGAGCCAGGCGGCAGATGCGCTCCTCCACGTCCTTCTTGCAGGTCATCATCAGGTCGGCCAATTCGTCGATGACGATGACGATGCGGGGCATCTTGTCCTCGGGGGCGCAGGCTTCGTTGTAGCCGTCGATGGCGCGCACGCCGGCCTCCTGGAAGCGGTTGTAGCGGTCCATCATTTCGCCCACGGCCCAGGCCAGCGCGCCGGAGGCCTTGTGGGGGTCGCTGACAACGGGCACCAGCAGGTGCGGCACGCCGTTGTAGCACTGCAGCTCAACCACCTTGGGGTCGACGAGGATCAGGCGAACATCCTTGGGGCTGCAGCGGTAAAGCAGGCTGTTGATGATGGTGTTGATGCAAACGGACTTACCGGAGCCCGTCGCGCCGGCGATGAGCAGGTGGGGCATCTTGGCCAGGTCGCAGACGATGGGCGTACCGGCGATGTCCTTGCCCAGGGCCACCACCAGGGGCTTGGTGGCCTTCATCATCGGATCGGACTGCAGCACCTCGCTCAGCGTCACCGTGGCGCGCTCGCGGTTGGGCACCTCCACGCCGACAAGGGATTTGCCGGGGATGGGCGCCTCGATGCGGACCGACTTGACCTCCAGGTTCATGGCGATGTTGCGGTTCAGGTCCGTCACCTTGCTCACGCGCACGCCGGGGGCCAGCTCCAGCTCGAAGCGGCTGATGGCCGGGCCGTGGGTGATGTGGCGCACCTTGGCGGGCACCTTGAAGGACTGCAGCGTGTTTTCCAGGCGGCGGGAGCGGATCTCGTCCTCCTCCGGGCTGATGCCGGCCTGGGGCTTGGGCGTGGCCAGCAGGTTCATCGGCGGGAACATGTAGGGGCGCTCCTGCTGGGTCTCCATCAGCGCGCCGTCAGGCATGGCGTTGCGCTGGGGGGCCAGGCGCAGCTCCGGCTTGTAGGAGCCCTCCGGGGGCTGACGGGTCAGCACGGGCATGACCGGGGCTGCGGGAGGCGTAACGTCCACATATTCGGGGGAATCCTCCCACGGGGGCGTATCGCTCCAGGAGCCCATGGGGGCCTGCTTCTTGGGAGCCTCGGGCTTTGCGGCGGACGGCGCGGCCGGTGCAGCGGCCTGGGCTCGGCTGCGGGCGCTGGGCCGGGCAGGGGCCTCCTCCTGCCGCCAGGAGGCGCTGGACGCGGGGGCCTCAGGCTGGCTCCAGGCGGAGGGCGTATCCTTGTGGGTGCTGCGGGGCGCGGGCTCGGCGTCAGGCGCGCCGCCATTCTTGGCAGCCTGGGCGGCCTGCATGCGCGCCAGGAAGCTGCCTTCGCGCACGGGCTTGGCGGCGGGCTGCGCCGGGGCGGGCGCGGGCTCCTGCACAGGTTCGGGACTGGGCGCGGCGGGGGCTGCCTTGCGCTGATCGGCGCGGCTGCGGGCTGCGGGCCGGGCGGGGGCCTCCTCCTCCACGGGCTGGGCGATCACGGGGGCGTAGGGCTCCTCCTCCAGGGGAGCGGGCTGCACAAAGGGCTCCTCCACAGGCGCGGGCGCCTCCTGCAGGGCCTCGGCCTGCCAGATGGACTCGGCGGCGGGAGCCTTGGCGGCTCGGGCCGGGCGGCGGGTGGGCCGGGCGGCCTCGCCAGGGACGGTCTCCTCAGGCTCGGGCCGGGCGAAGATGCTCTTGCGGCGCGGCGCTTCGGCGGGGGCGGCATCCTTGCTGCGGCTGAAGCCGCTCTTGCGCTCCTGCGCGGCAGGCATGGCCTGGGGTGCGGCGTAGCTGCCGTCCTCCTCGGGGGTGGGCTGGAAGCCGATGGGCTGTGCGGGGCGCTGGGGTGCGGCCTGGGCCCGGGGCTGGTTCCAGCCGGGCTGCGCCGGACGCGCGCTCTGCCAGGGATCGGGTATGTCAGCGGGCATGGGCGCGGGCTGCGGGGCCGCCTGGGGCATGGGCTGCTGCTGCATCAGCTGCTGCATGCGCATTTGCTCCTGCTGGAGGCGCTGCTGCTCGGCCATGGCGGCCTGCTGCTGACGCAGCTGCTCCTGCTGGGCGCGGGCGATGCGCTTTTCCTCCGCGCGGGCGGAGGCGTCGGCGGATTTGCCCTGCATCCAGGCGATAATGCCCTTCACGTCCAGGCGGATGAGGACGCAGAACGTCACCAGCGCGAGCAGGATCACCAGCACGGCGGCAAAGACCTCGCCGGAAATGCCTGCGCCGTTGCCAAAGCCGTACCACACGGGCCAGGCCAGCAGCATGCCGATCAGGCCGCTGCCGAAGGAAACGTCTGCATAGCCGCGGCCGTTGCCGCTGCCGTATTCAAAGGCGCGGGTCAGGGCGGGGAGCATGCCGCCGGTGCCGTTGGCGGCGTTGTCCGCCTGGATGCGGTCCGGCAGGGACTCGTTCATCGAGGACCAGGCCAGCAGCATCACGATGGCGCAGAGCATCACCATCAGCAGGCAGCCCAGCACAAACTCGCGCAGCGGCGGCTTGCGCTGGGTGGAGATGATGACCAGCACGCCGCCCCAGATGGGGATGACCGGCAGCAGGAAGGACATCGTACCGGCCATGCCGCCGGCAAGGCTGCGCAGAAGGCGGAAGATGGTGCCGTCCAGCTGGGTCACGGCGGAGATCAGGAGCAGCAGGCCGAGCGAAATCAGCACAAGGCCGACGATCAGGCAGACGACCATGCTGTCCGCGGAATAAGCCGGGGCGCGCTTGCCCTGCTGGGGTTTCTTGTTTTGAGCCATGAGGGCCTCCGTTTCGGGTTTTCTTGGGGTTCATCTGTCGTGATAAGGCGGGGGGATTACTTCATCAGGAACACGCTGCGCAGGATGCCGTCCTCGTCCGCATGCAGGCGCAGGCGGAAGCCGTCCAGCAGGTAGTAATCGCTCGTGCCGGGCACGATGCGCCAGCTGTCGGCGGATTCAGCGTCCGTCACAACGGTCGCGTCCGGCTCGCCCAGCACGGTGCGCCATGCTTCCATGGTGGTGTAGCCGGTGCACAGGCCCAGGAGATTCAGCCGGTCGGCGCGCAGGATGTTGACGGCGCTCCTGTCCCAGCTGTCCGTCAGCTGATCGGTGATGACGTACAAGCCGCGGAAGGCGCCGTCCTCCAGGAGGAACATGCGTCCGGCCTCGCACAGCTCGTTGTCGGTCAGCTGGGCGTAGCGGTCGGTCAGCTCCTTCACGCTCTGGCCGATGGCGGCGGGCACGCCGGGGAAGCTGCCCTGGGAAACCGCCGCGGAGAGGGCCTGGCGGGTGTCCGTTTCGTCCAGGGTGATCGTATCTGGCACGCCCAGGGCCTGCAGGGGGCTGCCCTCGGTGAGGTCGAGCACCCCGCGCAGCTCCGTCCACAGAAGCGTCACGGTGCCGGCCCTGTCCGAGAGGGTGCGGAACTGGTTGATGGGGTAGTGCAGCGTGAGCCCCTGGGGGCTGAGGGAGAAGTGCTCCGGGATGGGGGTGAGCTGCCCCGCCGCCAGATGGGCGGACTGCTCCGGGGCCACCTGCTGCGTGAGGATCTCCTCAATCAGCGCGCGGGCGGCGCTCTCATCGGTGAAGAGCGCGGCAAAGGGGATGCTTTCGCCCGTGCGGATATCCAGGTTGACGGTGCGCCACACCTGGGTGGAGCGGGTGTTTTCCACTGCGCCGTCCGCCAGAATGGCGCTGGAGAGCACATGCCCTGCCAGCGTGGTGGCATGGCTGACCTGCATCTTCACCGGGGACTGCATCAGCGCGGCCATGCGGCTGATGCGCGCCTGAATCTCGCCCGCCTCCATGATGGCGGCGTTGACGGCGGACTGCGCCTGGGGATCGTCCAGGCCGGTCAATTGGGGATAGCGGACGCTGCAGCCCATCAGCTCCAGCGTGACCTCGGTCACCTCGGGGCCTGCGGCTTCCTCCGCCAGGGCGGGAAGGGCGAAAAGCGCCAGAGCCAGCAGCAGGGAGAAAATACGCTTCATCATAAGCAATACCTCCGGAAATTATATTGTACTACAATTAACGAATTCGCGCAAGCATTCCATCCCGGCAGGCGGGGCGTGCCCGCGTCCGCCGGGGTTGCGAAGTGTAAAAATCGCGCGCAGGGCCCCTGTGCGATTGACTTTTCCCCTGCGGATATGCTATCCTGCATATGATAGGCATTCCGCGCCCTTCCGGCGCACAGAAAGGCAGATATTGCAATGAAGAAACTTCTGACGGGGCTGCTCCTGGCCCTGCTTCTGACCTGCGCGGCCTCCTTCGCCCTGGCGGCGGAGGCGGTGGACGTCACCGGCGATTGCCGCTTCAAGGTGTCCTACAGCTCCCGCAAATACACGCAGATGACCGACAAGAAGTACACCTCCTACTGGGAGAGCAAGAGCGTGATGAACCCCTCCATCGCCATGAGCGCCCCGGCGGGCACGCTGATTGACAGCGTGTACGTCTGCTTCGGCAACATGCCCCCGGCCTGGGAGGTGCAGGTGTCCGACGACGGCGAGGACTGGTTCCGCGCCGTGGAGGGCGATACCCGCTTCCTGCACAGCTATGTCAAGCTCCCCGAGCCCAGCCAGCATGTGCGCGTGATCGTCTCCAGCGAGAAGAAGTACACCCTGCGCGTGAACGAGATCTACGCCCTTTCCGAGGGCGACCGCCCCGACTGGGTGCAGGTGTGGCAGCCCACCCACGAGAAGGCGGACATCCTGTTCATCTCCACCCACCCGGATGACGAACTGATCTTCTTCGGCGGCGCGATTCCCACCTACGCCGTGGAGCAGGGCCGCCGCGTGGTGGTGGCTTACTTCAGCCGCTCCAACACCACCCGCTCCTCCGAGCTCCTCAACGGCCTGTGGCATATGGGCGTGCGCAACTACCCCGTCATTGGCGATTTCAAGGACGGCAAGGCCAAGGACATGAATACCGCCTACAAGAACGTCGGCGGACGAGCCAAGGTCAACGAGTGGTTTGTGGGGCTGTACCGGCAGTACAAGCCCGAGGTCGTCGTGACCCAGGATGTGAACGGCGAATACGGCCACAGCCAGCACAAGATCGTTTCCGAGGCGGCCTTCAACGCCATTGCCCTGGCCGCCAACGAGGACGAGTTCACCGACCTGACCGTGGCCCACGGCACCTGGGAGGTCAAGAAGCTCTACCGCCACCTCTGGCCGGAGCAGCAGATCATCTTTGACTGGAACGTGCCGCTGGCCAGCATGAACGGCTACACCGGCCTGGAGCTGGCGGACGAGGCCTACCGCATCTACCACAAGACCCAGGCGTCCTCCGGCTTCAATGTGCTGGAGACCGGCGCACAGTACGACAACCGCGTCTTCGGCCTGGTGTGCTCCACCGTGGGCGACGACGTGCTGCACAACGACTTCCTGGAGAACATCGAGCTGACTGAGGCGGCCCCCGTGGAGCAGCCCGAGGTCGTGGCGGACGTGAGCCGCTATGCGCACCTGCTGCCCCAGACCAACGAGCGCGGCTTTATGGACGAGGGCGAGTTCATCTACTCCTCCGAGGCGGACGGCCTGTGGATCTTCATCGATGAGACCAGCCGCATCATCATCGAGCGCAAGTACGATGCGACCCAGCCCCTGACCTGGTTCGAGGCGGACATCTACACCGACGTTGAGGCGGGTGAAATGCTCCGCAGCATCTGGAACGACGAGGAGAAGACCACCCGCGTGCGCGTGGACGCGGCGGAAACGGCTACCAAGCATGGCGTGGTCTTCGCCATGAACACCGACTACTTCACCTACCGCGTGGACGTGGGCGCATCCGGCCGCCGCACGGGCGTGGTCGTCCGCGATGGCGAGATCCTCTACGACGATCCCTACACGGAGAAGAAAGCCAACGTCAGCGGCCTGTTCCCCAACCTGGATATGTGCGCCTTCTTCCCCGACGGCTCCATGGAGGTGTACCGCTCCTACGAGATCACCGCCCAGGAGCTGGTGGATCAGGGCGCGTACATGGTCTACTCCTTCGGCCCCTACCTGATGAAGGACGGCCGCCTCTCCGCCATGGCCTACGACAGCAGCGAGAGCAAGAATCCCCGCTGCGCCATCGGCATGGTCGAGCCGGGCCACTACGTCGCCATCCTCTGCGAGGGCCGCCTGGACCGCCGCTCCGAGGGCGTGACGGTCTCCTACCTGGCCAAGCTCATGCGCGCCAAGGGCTGTGAAGTGGCCTTCAACCTCGATGGCGGGCAGACGGCGGTCATGATCTTCATGGGCAAGCAGATCAATCTCATCGGCGAGTACGATGGCGGCAAGACCAACTCCCGCAAGACCTGCGAGGTCATGGGTGTGGGCTATTCCGACCAGGTCGGCGTTTACGAGGTCGAATAAGCATCCTTTCAGGGCACGGCTCCCGGCTTTCGGGGGCCGGCCTTTTTGTTTGGCACGGGGAATTGTAAATTTTCTTGAAATGGTTGATATTTGCGGAGAAGTATGCTATATTTATTGCGAAACGAGAATTCGGGGGGAGGGGTGCGAATGAAGCGCTGGTGCTGGGGATTCCTGTGTATGGTGCTGGTGCTGCTGCTGACGGGCTGCACGGAGCAGCGCGGCACGGACGCCGCGGGCCCGGAGATGAGCGGCTGCTTCAGCACGGAGCGAAGCGCTTGCCGCACCGGGCTGGCGGAGGTCGGCGGACAGGTCTACGGACTGAGCGGGTACGAGGGCTATTTCGGTCTGACCACCCCGGCGCTGGAAAAGTGGTACCCGGACGGCACGCACACGCGGGCGGGGCTGAATGCGACCCTCTTCAGCGAGATCGAAGGTATTGCCGCCCTTGGCGACGGTCTGCTGGTGAAGCGCATCGAATCCAATGTACTGACGGTGCTGGATCATTCTGCCCACGAGAGGCGGCTGTACCGCTTTGATCCTGCCACGAAACGCAGCACCCGCATGGAGCAATGGGCCTTCGCCGCGCAGGGGCAGCTCTACCGTGCGGCGGATGGGCAATTGCTGCGCCTGTCGGCAAATGGCTCTTCGGTGCTGCAGGCATGGCCGGGAGAGCTGCTGGCGCACTGGGATTCCTTCGCGCTGCTGGAGGTGGACGGGGTACAAACCGTCATGGAGTTCGCCACGGGCGCGTGCTATCCCGCGCCGGAGCTGGCAGGCAAGGCATGGGGCTGGCATGAGGCCGTGCTGGAGGGCGGCGTGATGTACCTGCTGGAGGAGACCGCGCTGACGGCTGCAAACCTTTCCACTGGGGAAAGGCGGACGCTCATTACCTACCCGGCGGACGCATACGACAGCTTCCTGCTCAGCGCAGAGCGCATCATCCTGCTGGGCGGCGGCTACCGGGATGAGCCGCATGCCTCCGCTGTGTACGACCGCACGACCCTCGATTGCACGCTGACCTTCACCCACATGGCGGCTGCGGTGGACGCTCTGCTGGCTGGCGATGTGCTGTACCTGCGCGACCCGTACAGCGGCGGCGCGTCCCTTGGCAATGGGGAATCGTGGTACGACCCGGCGGCTGCTTCCATCATTGACCTGACGACGGGAAGAGAGATCACTTGGGAATTGAACGACTGAGCAGTCCGGCGGCAGTACGCTGCCGGGCTTTTTTCGTTTCCGCCGGCGCAGAGGTTGCAATTCCGCCGAAAAAAAGGTATACTGAAATATGAAAAAGTAGGGAAGAAAAACCATGTGTTTCACGTCTGTATAGGTGAAGCAACGGAAAAGGTATCCCAACGGGAGGTAAGAGCCATGAAGAAGATGTTGACCCTGCTGCTGACCGCCCTCGTGCTGCTGACGCTGATCCCTGGCGCGGCCATGGCGGAGAACAAATTCTACTTTGACAAGACGGTCAACACCGTCATGGAGGGCGAGACGCTGCAGCTGCTCCTCGTCCGCGAGGGCGACTGCGCCGATGACGGCACGCTCACCTTCACCTCCTCCAACCAGCGCTGCGTCACCGTCGATCAGGATGGCGTGGTGTATGGCGCGAGCAAGGGCAGTGCCACCATCACTGCTACCCTCAGGGGCCGCAACCGCACCTGGACGGCCAAGCTGAGCGTCACCTGCGCCCGCCCGGTCACCGAGGTGCGCGTCAATGAGGACGGCCTGCCCCTCTACGGCGTGTATGATCCCCTGGTGGCGGGCGTGGTCAATCCCTGGAGCGAGTACGGCGAGCTGCCGGTGCTCATCATCCGTAGGGGCAAGTCCCAGACCATCAGCGCCACCCTCTATCCCTCGGACGCCACCAACCGCAAGTGGCAGCTGACCACCTCTGACCCGAACATTGCCCGTGTCAGCGGCACCAGCATCACCGGCCGTGCGGCGGGCGAGTGCCTGGTGACCGTGCAGAGCGTGCAGAACCCCGAGGTGTACACCGCCTACCGCGTGCTGGTGGTGGAGCCCGTGACGAAGGTGCGTGTGACCGGCACGGAAAAGACCATCTACGTTGGCGAAAGCCTGGTGCTGGACGCGGAGGTGACCCCCGCCAACGCCACCATCCAGGGCGTGACCTGGTCCTCCAGCCGGGAGGACAACGCCACCGTTGACCAGAACGGCGTGGTGTACGGCATTTCCAAGGGCGAAACGAAGATCACTGCCCGCGCGGCGGACGGCTCCGGCCAGTATGCCACCTACACCGTTACCGTGAAGCAGCAGCCGGAGTCCATCACCCTGAACAAGGAGAGCTTCACCCTCAAGACCGGCAACTACCAGACCCTGACCGCCACCGTCCTGCCCAGCACGACGGACAACAAGGGCGTGAACTGGTACTCCTCCGATGAGAGCGTGGCGCGCGTTAACACCTCCGGCCGCGTGACCGCTGTCAGCCCCGGCACGGCCATCATCACCTGCGAGAGCAAGACCCACAGCTATGTTTACGCCCAGGCGGTGGTGAATGTCTACCAGCCTGTCACCTCCATCACCTTCAACGAGCGCAGCCCCTATGTGGCGGTGGGCCAGAGCATCAGCCTGAGCTGGGAGGTCGGCCCGGAGACCGCCACGGACACCTCCGTCACCCTCTCCACCAACAAGCCCAACGTGCTGGATGTGCGCCAGGACGGCACCGTCTATGGCCTGCAGCGCGGCGAAGCGTATGTGTACGCCACCGCCAACGACGGCTCCGGCAAGAAGGCCACCATCAAGGTGACCGTCACCCAGCCGGTGGAGGGCGTGTCCATGAAGTATGACGAGGTGAGCGTGGGCGTGGGCGACAAGGTCACCAACACCGCAGAGTTCACCCCCTCCAACGCCTCCATCACCAACATGACCTGGTATTCCGCCGACCCGGCGGTGGCCACCGTCTCCGGCACCGGCGCGCGCGCGACCGTTACCGGCAGGGCCTGGGGCGATACCACCATCATCGGCGTGACCGAGGACGGCAAGTTCGTCACCACCTTCGAAGTCTCCGTGGGCAACCTGGATGAGGCGCTGGTCGTCACCAACCTCTATGTGGAGAACAGCGATACCATCCGCATCGTCACCTACAACCAGTCCGACCTGGTCATCACCCGCTTCTACTATGAGATCGAGCTCTATGATGCGTGGGGCAATCCGCTGGACTGCAACGACCGCAACCACTCCAACATGTTCGAGGGCAGCAACAACCACACCATCCTTCCCGGCGAATCCCTGGGCCGCGGCACCTACTCCTTCGGCAGCGAGTTCAGCCGCCCCTGGGGCATCGGCAAGGTGGTCATGACCATCACCGGCTACGAGACGGAGGACGGCACGAGCCGCTACATCCGCCAGGAGAACCGGGTGGAGAAGGTCTGGGAGGCCGTGATCATCGAGGGCTACAGCTACTGATCCGGCATTGCACAAGTGAAACTTTCGCACGGCTTCCTTCGGGGGGCCGTGCGATTTTGCTTTGCATTCGCGGCGATGTGTGATACAATATACAGTTGGGGATCCGTATGGGTTCCGCCAATCAAATTCCGAATTCCGAATTCATCATTCCGAATTCCCCGACGAAGGAGGGGACATATTGCCTGACCTTGTTGTGATCGGCGGCGGCCACGCAGGCTGCGAAGCTGCCCTTGCCGCGGCCCGCATGGGCATTGATACATTGCTCCTGACCCTGAATATGGACGGCGTCGCCCTGATGGCCTGCAATCCGGTCATCGGCGGCAGCGCCAAGGGCCACCTCGTCCGCGAGCTGGACGCGCTGGGCGGCGAAATGGGCCTGGCCATTGACGATACCTTCCTGCAGAGCCGCATGCTCAACACGTCGAAGGGCCCTGCGGTGCATGCCCTGCGCGCCCAGGCGGACAAGCAGGAGTACCAAAACCGTATGCGCACGGCCCTGTTCACCCAGGAGCGGCTGACCGTCCGCCAGGGCGAGGTCTCCGCCATTGACGTGGAGGACGGCAGGGTTGTCGCGGTGCATACGGCATCCGGCCAACGCATTGCATGTCAGGCGGCCATCGTGGCCAGCGGCGTGTATCTGCGCTCGGACATCATCATCGGCGAGAGCATCACCCCCGGCGGCCCCCAGGGCCTGATGAGTGCACCGCACCTGTCCGCAAGCCTGGAGAGCATCGGCTTCCCCCTGCGCCGCTTCAAGACCGGCACGCCTGCCCGCATCGACGTGCGCACCATCGACTTCGATGAGATGACGCCCCAGCCCGGCGACGAGCCCGTCGTGCCCTTCTCCTTCCTGACGGAGAAGCAGCTGGTCAACACCCACCAGTGCTACCTGACCTGGACGACCCCCGAGACCCACGATATCATCCGCGCGAACCTGCACCGTGCGCCGCTGTATTCCGGCAAAATCCACGGCGTGGGCCCGCGCTACTGCCCCTCCATCGAGGACAAGATCGTCAAGTTCGCCGACAAGGACCGCCACCAGGTCTTCCTGGAGCCTGAGGGTGCGAAGAGCCACGAATGGTACGTCCAGGGCATGTCCACCTCTCTCCCGGAGGACGTGCAGTGGGAGATGTACCGTTCCGTTCCCGGCCTTCGCCGTGCGGAGCTGACCCGCCTGGCCTATGCCATCGAGTATGACTGCATCGACAGCCGACAGCTCAAGCCCAGCCTGGAGAGCCTGCATGTGAAGGGGCTCTTCTTCGCCGGACAGATCAACGGCACCAGCGGCTACGAGGAGGCCGCCTGCCAGGGCTTGCTGGCGGGCATGAACGCCGCGCTGGGCATCCAGGGCCGCGAGCCCCTTGTGCTGACCCGCGACATGGCCTACATCGGCGTGCTGACCGACGACCTGACCACCAAGGGCACCGACGAACCCTACCGCATGATGACCAGCCGCGCCGAGCACCGCCTGAAGCTGCGCCAGGATAACGCCGACCTGCGCCTGACGAGGATCAGCCACGACCTCGGCCTTGCCACTGACGAGCGCATGGCGCGCACGGAGCGCAAGATCCGCGAGACGGAGAAGCTGCTGGGCGTGCTGCACGCCACCCGCTACACCCCCGGCGCGGACTTCAACGCCTGGCTGACGAAGCACGGTCAGCCGGATGCTGCTGCGGGCCTGTCGGCCGAGGAACTGCTGCGCCGCCCGGATGTCCGCCTGTGCGACCTGTATGAGATGAGCCCGGAGCTGGATATCAGCGACCCGCAGGCGAAGGAGCAGGCGGAGATCGCTGTGAAGTACGCCGGCTACCTCGACCGGCAGGATGCGATGATCCGCCGCGCCCGCCAGATGGAGGAGACGCTGCTGCCGGAGGATCTGCCCTATGCGGAGGTCACCGGATTGCGCATTGAGGCCCGGCAGAAGCTGGAGAAGCAGCGCCCGCGCAGCCTCGCTGCTGCCAGCCGCATCCCCGGCGTGTCCCCGGCGGACGTGGCTGTCCTGATGGTCTACCTTGAAAAACAGAAGGTGAACGTATGATCAACTTCCGTGCCATCACCGAGGATAACTTCGACGCGATCATCCGCATGAAGCGCCCGGACGACGAGCATTTCGTGGCCAGCAACGCCTACTCCCTGGCCCAGGCCTGGCTCTACCGGGACAACGGCGACGTCTACCCCTTCGCCATCTATGAGGATGACGCCCCTGTCGGCTTCATGATGCTGGACGAAGACCTTGACGAAAGGTGCCTGATCATCTGGCGCATCATGTTCCCGGAGGAAAACCGCTTCAAGGGTTACGGCACGGCGGCCATCCGCAGGATCATCGACCTGGCCCGTGAAAGCGGCAAGTACGACTTCCTGCTGATCAGTTACGATCCTGAAAACAAGGTTGCCGAGCATGTCTACAAGAAGCTGGGCTTCCGACCCACGGGCGTGTTCGAGCACGGCGAAATTGAATTGCGACTTGAATTGAAATAACGAAAGAAGGCAACAGCCCCATGAATCCTTCCTACCTCCTCGTCATCCTTGGCGTGGCGATGGTGTCCTATTCCGGCCCGCTGGTGAAGCTGGGCCTGCAGCACGGCGCGAACCCGGCCACCATCGCCATGATGCGCATGGCCCTGTCGGCGCTGATCCTGCTGCCGATGCTCTTTGTGAAGCGGAAGGGCGCACAGGCTGCACCCGTCAGGAGTCTGCTGAAGATGACCCGCAGCCAGTGGCTGTGGTCGGTGGCGGCCAGCGTATGCCTGGCGCTGCACTACCTCACCTGGATGACCTCGCTGGATCAGACGGACACCTTCGCCTCTGTGGCGCTGGTGTGCACGCAGCCGCTGTTTGTCGCGCTGCTCTCCGGCGTGGTGCTGAAGGAAAAGATGCCCCGTGCGGCCATCCCCGGTGCGGCGGTGGCGGTCGTGGGTGCGCTGCTGATCGCGCTCAATGCCCTGCTGGGCGGCATTTCGGGCGATCTGTCCGGCGCGCTGCTGGCCCTGGCGGGCGCGATCATGATGGCGGGGCACTGGCTGTGCAACCGTTATGCCCGCCGCACGGTGGAGG
>JBGVOA010000091.1:0-3098 GCA_045126095.1 Christensenellales bacterium
TCCTTCCCCTGCCCGCTCTGGCGGACACCCTGGCCGAGGGTGTCACGCAGGTCATCACCGGACTGGATCTGTCCGCCGTGGAGGGTGCGCTGACTGATGCCGATCCCTTCCAGGCAACAGGAGGCTTCCGGGAGACGCTGACCGCCGTCGCCCGGGGGGAGATCAGCCTGGATATCGCAGGCGTGATGACCCTGCTGGCGGACACGCTGCTCTCCGCCGTGCGCAAAACCCTCTGGCGGCTGACGCGCCTGGCGGCCCCCGCGCTCATCTGGAGCGTGCTGCGCCGCCTGAGCGGCAAGGGCGGAGATGCAGGCCAGGTGGTGTGCCAGCTGTGCGTGTGTATCTTCCTCACCCAGGACCTGACGGAGCACATCACCCTGGCCACCTCCGCCATCTCCCGGATGAA
Source organism: Christensenellales bacterium (assembly GCA_045126095.1). Lineage (GTDB taxonomy): Bacteria > Bacillota > Clostridia > Christensenellales > Aristaeellaceae > UBA11524. Next base: position 407 of record JBGVOA010000091.1, read on the forward strand.
CAACGGCATGCAGTCCCTGCTGCCGCTTCTGCTGACGCTGATGGCGGCCGTGGGCGGCTCCGGCGGATCGGCCATCATGCAGCCCGCCGTGGTGGCGGCCGCCAGCGCCATGACGACACTCCTGACCGAGGTCACGGTGCCCCTGGCGACCTTCTCCGCCGTGCTGGTAATGCTCTGCCACCTGGGCGAGGGCATGAAGCTGCAGCGCCTGGCCGCTTTTGTGCAGAGCTGCGCCACCTGGACGCTGGGGCTGTGCTTCACGGTCTTCATCGGCGTGCTCACGACCCGCGCCGTCACCGCAGCCGCCCTGGACGGCGTGACGCTGCGCACGGCCAAGTACGCCATCAGCCACTCCATTCCCATCGTGGGCGGCCTTTTTGCCGATACGGTGGACACCCTGGTGGGCTCCGGCATGCTGGTGCAGAGCGCGCTGGGCGTAACCGGGCTGATGCTCATCGCGGGCTACGCCATGTCGCCCCTTTGCCAGACGCTGGCGGCCGCCATGCTCTACCGGCTTGCCTCGGCGCTCCTGCAGCCTGTGTCCGACGGGCCGCTCTCCGGCTGTATCCATGATTTCGGGCGCGTGCTGATGCTGCTCTTCATCATGCAGCTGTGCGCCGCCGCCATGTTCCTGATGCTCATTGCGCAGCTGATTGCCGTCAGCGGCATGACGATGATGCTGCGCTGAAAGGAGGCTTCCCATGATGCGTCTGCTGGGCGGATTTGCCGCGCTGTCGCTCATTTCCGGCGCTTTGACGGCGCTGCTGCCCGAGAGCTCTCTGCGCCGCACGGCTTCGATGGCCATCGGCCTGTTGATGCTCATCTACTGGGCCTCCGGGCTTGAAGAAATGGCAAAGGCCCTGCCCGAAGCGCTTTTTCTCCAGCCGGAGGCCGCGCTGTCCTCCACCGGGCTTTCGCTCCCCGCTATCGAAGCTGCCCTTACACAGGAGGATGCGCCATGAATACGCAGCGCATCCGAGACCATCTGCGCCGCAACGGCTGGTTGCTGACCGCACTTGTCATCTGCGTGGCCGGATGCCTGCTGGCAGGCGGGCTTCCCGAAAGGGACGATCCGCAAAGCGAGCAGCTCAGCCGCGTGCTGTCCGCCATGGCCGGCGCGGGCGAGGTGGAGGTTGCCATCCACTATGACGCACAGTCCGTCCCCTGCGGCGCGGTGGTGCTGGCCCAGGGCGCATCCTCCATCGCTGTCCGGCTGCAGCTGACCGACGCCGTATCAACCCTGCTTGGCCTCGACCCGTCCGCCGTGGCCGTCTATCCCCTGGAAGGAGGCGCACCATGAAGCGCATCGCCGATCTGATCGTCCGCCACAAACAGCTGCTGCTCATCGCCCTGCTGACCGCCACGCTTGTTGCCGGAAGCACCGTCAACCGCGGAAGGCTGGAGGCGGAGGCCCTGCTGACCTCCCTGCCTGTTGACCGCAGCACGTCCGCCGTGGCTGTCGCCGCCTATGTGGACGAGCGCGCCGCCGCCCATGAGCGGGATATAGCCGCCCTGACCGCTCTCATCCAGCAGTCCGACATGGACGAGCGCACCCGCCAGGACGCAGCCGATACGCTGCAGGATATCGTCCGCAATCGTGAATGCCAGCAGGCCCTGGAGGATGCACTCTCCGCCACCGCTCTCGCCCCCTGTGCGGCGGTGGTGTCCGGCGGCAGCGTCACCATCGTGACCGCCAAGAACGCTATCACCCCGGAGGATTCCGCCCTGGTGCTGGCACTGGCTCAGGCGCACGCAGGCGCTGCCCCGGAGGACGTGCGCATCCTTACCGCTGAATAATTCGCACTTCATGTTTCAGCACCGGGAAAAGCGGGTATGATGTTATTGTCCGGAAAGGCTTTCCTTCTGGCGAAAAGTGTGGTATACTGACTCCATCAACCGTCAGGAGGAAGCAAAAATGGAACGGACCGGCGAAGTGAAGGCCGTACAGGGCGAATGGCTGGAGATCGAGTTCTGCCGCCCGGCAGATTGTGAGAAGTGCAATGCCTGCCATGGCGGCAGCAAGGTGATGAGCCTGCGCATCCGCGGCAAGGCCAATGTTGGCGACAAGGCCGTGGTGTACATGCCGCCCTCAGCGGTGAACAAGGCCTCCCTGATCGCCTATGCGCTCCCGGCGGCAGGGCTGCTGCTGGGCATCCTGCTGGGCGAAACGCTCTTCCCCTCCGCCAACAGCATCGGCGGCGCCATCGGCGGCGTGTTGGGCGTGGCAATCCCCGCCCTCGGACTTTGGCTGACCGAGCGCCGCCGCAAGGACGATCCCCGCTGGACGCCCCAGCTGGTGCGCGTCATCCCCGCCGAAATTTACAACAAATCAACCGGCAATGCATAAGGAGGATATCCCATGGCTAAGGAAATCAAGACCCCTGAATTTGAGAGCTTCATCAACCAGGACAAGCCCGTGCTGATCGATTTCTGGGCCCCGTGGTGCGGCCCGTGCCGCATGCTGGCCCCTGTGCTGGAGGAGGTCGCTGCCTCCTACGGCGACAAAATGGAGGTCGGCAAGGTGGACGTGGATCAGTGCCCTGAGCTGGCCCGCCAGTTCCGCGTGATGAACATCCCCACGCTGCTGCTGTTCAAGGGCGGCGAGCTGGTAGATCGTCAGATGGGCTTCAAGTCCGCCGCGGCGCTCAAGGAAATGATCGATAAGGCGCTGTAAGCCACCTGCGCAAGAAAA
>JBGVOA010000092.1:0-2612 GCA_045126095.1 Christensenellales bacterium
AGACCTCCAGCAGCTTCAGGCCCCTTGAGGTGAGGATGAACACGCACCGCTCGGTGACGTAGAGCACCTTCTGGCCGTTGGCGATGGCGTTGCGGGCGGAGAAGCTGACGGAGCGCACCGAGGGCACGAACTTGGGCACAATGCCGTTGGACTCAATGGTGACGTTTTCCCCGTCCTGGCTGACGCTCAGGCCCTTGGTGTTGAAGGTGAGACAGAAAACCACCGTCGGGGTCTTGGCGGTGATGTTGGCAAAGCCGCCGATGCCCGCATAAGCGCCGGGGCCGCGGTGGGCGTTGACATTGCCCTGCCTGTCCACCTCCAGCGCGCCCATGAAGCAGATGTCCAGTCCGCCGGAGTTGTACAGGTCAAACTGGTTGGCCATGTCGTAAACGGAGGCCGCGCCGATCATCGCGCCGAAGACCTTGCCGGAGGCCGGGAAGCCGCCGATGCCGCCGGATTCCACCGTCAGCGTGATGTGATCCAGCAGGCCGTTCTCCTCGGCGTAGCGGCTGATGGTCTCCGGGATGCCGATGCCGATGTTGACGATGTCCTCCTTGCGCAGCTCACGGGCGGCGCGCTTGCCGATGATCTCTGCCGCCACGCCGGCCGAGCGGGTCGAGGGGGTCAGGGCGGAGAGCTTCTCCGTCCAGCCGTGCCAGTCCTCATAGCGGATCTCAAAGGAGCCGGTCAGCGCCGTGAAGGCGTCGTCGCGGGCCTCGGGCTCCTCGACCACGATCGCGTCCACCAGGCAGCCGGGGATGATGGTGTTGCGGGGGCGGGTGGGCTCGTCCACGATCTTGTCCACCTGCACGATGACGATGCCGTTGTGGCTTTTCGCGGCCTGGCAGATGCTCAGCGCGTCGCCGGACATGTACATGTCGTCGAAGGAAATGTTGCCCTTGCGGTCCGCCGCGGTGCCCTTGATGAGCGCTACGGTGATCTTGGGCAGCTTGTAGTACAGGAACTCCTCCCCGTCCACCTCGACCAGCTTGACGAAGGAGTTGTCGGTGGAAATGGAGTTGATGCCGGGGCCCTCGCGGCGAGGATCGACGAAGATATCCAGGCCGACCTTGCTCATCGCCCCGGGCAGTCCGCCGGCCTGGGCGCGGATGGCGTGGCTGATGCAGCCCAGCGGCAGGTTGTAGGCCTCAAAGCGGTTTTCCAGGATGATCTTCTTGGTGGACGGCATGGCGCCGAAATGGCCGCAGATGAGCCTGTCCACCGCACCGGCGCGGATGTAGCCCTCGGCGTTGCGGTTCTCCTCCCAGATGCCGAAGCCCGCGCTGGACACCACCGTCAGGTGCTTGGGCGAATGGGTCTGCTGATAGCGGCGATACAGGGCCTCGTGCAATTCGACGGGATTCTCGATGCCCACGAAGGAGTTGACGCAGATGCAGTCGCCGTCCCGGATGAGGCTGATGGCTTCGTCGGAGGTCATAACGCGAAACATGGGGTTTCCGCCTTTCGTGATAGGATATCAGGGATTATTATAGCATATCGGTCAGGCGGCGGCAAGCCGGGGGCGAAAAGCGGATATGAAGAAAAACAATCCGCCGGTTCTGCAATTTTTCTTGCGAAAATGTTGAAAAAAGTGCCGCTGACCCCTTGCAATTCCTTGACTTCTCTGCTATAATCTTTAGCTGGCACATCCTTGCGCTACACGCAAAGTGTACCGCCAAACGTCCAAGAGGAGGTGAAAATGATGAATAGGTATGAACTGACCTACATCATCGATACTGCGCTGGAGGAGACCGCTCGTAAGGAATTGATCGAGAAGGTCTCTGCCCTGATCGCTGCTAACGGTGGTGAGGTGGAGAGCGTTAATGAGGAGCCCTGGGGCAAGGGCGCGAAGCGTCTTGCCTACCCCATTAACTACAAGACCGAAGGCTGGTACGTGCTGGTGACCATGAAGGCCCCCGCCGACCTGCCCCGCGAGCTTGAGCGCAACCTGGAGATCTACGACAGCGTCCTGCGTTACCTGATCGTGAAGCTGGAGGTCAAGAAGAGCAGCGTGAAGCCTCGCGCTGCCCGTCCTGTGGCCGCTCCCGCTGCTGAGGCTCCCGCTGTGGAAGCCCCCGCTGCCGACGCTGAGTAATCGCACGACCATCAAGAGGAATCAAACATGAATAAGCTGATCATCATTGGTAATCTGACCCGTGATCCGGAGATGAGGACCACCTCTTCCGGCATCAACGTCTGCGACTTCACCGTGGCTGTGAACCGCCGCACCAGTCGCGCCAATGCTGGTGGCCAGCCCGAGGCGGATTTCTTCCGCGTCAGCGCGTGGCGTCAGCTGGGCGAGACCTGCCAGCGTTTCCTGGCCAAGGGTCGTAAGGTTTGCGTGACCGGTCCTGTGACCGCTCGCACCTACCAGGCCAACGATGGCACCACCCGTGTTTCCCTCGAGGTCACTGCTGACGACGTCGAGTTCCTCTCCTCCCGCAACGATGAAGCGGCCGGCGGCTACAGCCCCGCGCCCTCTGCTCCCGCGCCCATGGCGCAGGCCAGCGGCTTCACTGCGGTGGAGACGGACGATCTGCCCTTCTGAGTCCCTGACCGGAACGGCAGCACAAATCTCTAAAATTTACGCTTACAAGCTTTTGAAAAGGAGG
>JBGVOA010000093.1:0-1477 GCA_045126095.1 Christensenellales bacterium
TGTACAGGATTCTTATCGCGGAGGACGATGCAGAGCTGCGCACGCTCTTTACGCATGTGCTGGTGCGCAACGGTTATGAGGTCACAGGCGTTGACAACGGCAAAAAGGCCCTGGACGCCCTCAAGGCCGAATATTATGACCTGGCCATCTCCGACATCATGATGCCAGTGATGGACGGCTATGAGCTCGTCCGCGCGCTGCGGGAAGACGGCATGACGCTGCCCGTGCTGATGATCACGGCGAAGGACGCCTTTGACGACATGCGCCTGGGCTTCACCTCCGGCACGGACGATTACATGGTAAAGCCCGTCAATGTGAACGAGATGGTGCTGCGCGTCGGTGCACTGCTGCGAAGGGCGCAGATGCTCTCCGACAGGAAGCTCACCATCGGCTCCACGGTGATGGAGATCGACTCCCTCAACGTAACAACGGGGGAATGCTCCTTTGTGCTGCCGCAGAAGGAATTCATGCTGCTGTACAAGATGGCCTCGTACCCCGGAAGAATCTTCACCCGCCAGCAGCTGATGGACGATATCTGGGGCGCAAGCAGCGGCACGGACAGCCACACAGTCGACGTCCATATCGGCCGCCTGCGCGAGCGCTTTCGCGATAATCCCGATTTCAGCATCGTGACCATGCGCGGCGTGGGCTACAAGGTGGTCAAGGCATGAGCCTCCGGAAACAGCCCGCAGGCGGCAAGGGGCTGCTGAATATCCGCCTGCTGTTCATCCTTGTCACCTTCGCCGAAATACTGGGCACGCTGATCCTGTCCACCCTGCTGGCCTGGCTTTCTCGTTATCTCTTTGATCGCGTCATAGAGGTTCCCACCATCGTGTGGCTGCTGTTTTTCAGCGTGGCCATCGGTCTGGCAGCCTCTGTTGTAGTCAACATCCTGCTGCTCAAGCCCGTTGTGCAGATCGGCCGGGCAATGCAGAAGGTGGCAGACGGCGACTTCACCATCCAGCTCAAGTCCAAGACCGGTATCCGCGAGATCCGCGCCATTTATGACAGCTTCAATCTCATGACCCGCGAGCTGCAGGCCACCGAGACCCTCCAGTCCGACTTTGTGTCGAACGTCTCCCACGAATTCAAAACGCCCATCAACGCCATCGAAGGCTATGCCACACTGCTCCAGGGCAGCGGTGACAGCCTGCAGCAGCAGGAATATGTCGACCGCATCCTGCTCAACACCCATCGCCTGTCAACGCTGGTTGGCAACATCCTGCTGCTTTCCAAGGTCAGCAACCACGCAATCCCTCTGAATTACACCACCTACCGCCTGGACGAGCAGATCCGCCAGGCGCTGGTGCTGCTGGAGCCGGCCTGGTCGGAAAAGGAAACGGATTTCGAGATCGATATGGAGGAGCTGTGCTGGACCGGCCCGGAGAGCCTGATGCACCATGTGTGGAGCAACCTGATCGCCAATGCCGTTAAATTCGGCCCCCATGGCGGCTTGATCCGCATGAGCCTCCACCAG
>JBGVOA010000094.1:0-1177 GCA_045126095.1 Christensenellales bacterium
GCATGGGCCGCTGTCAGGGCGGCTACTGCGAGACCCGCATCACCGCCCTGAACACCTTCCTCTCCGAGCACCTCAGCGGCATGCGCGTCATCCAGATCTTCCACCGGGAGAAGGAAAAGTGTGACGAGTTTGAGGTCAAGAACAAGCAGCTTTACGACGCCGGCTTCCGCGAGCTGATGATCTTCGGTATCTTCCGTCCGCTGATTTACCTTTCCTCCATCGCCGCAACAGCCATCATCCTGGGCGGCGGCAGCAGCCAGGTGCTCTCCGGCGTGATTTCCATCGGCACGCTGTACATGTTCACCCAGTACATCAGCCAGCTGTTCCAGCCCATCCAGGAGCTGGCGGAAATGTTCACCACCCTGCAGAGCGCCATTGCCTCGGCGGAGAAGATTTTCACTCTCATGGACGTGGAGCCCATCGTGAAGGAAAAGGCTGATCCCACCCGCCCCGCTGAAATCAAGGGCCGGATCGAATTCGACCACGTCTGGTTCGCCTACGAGACCAAGGACGGCAAGACCCCCACGCCTGACAACATGGACAACAACAACTGGGTCCTGCGTGATGTGAGCTTCGTCATCGAGCCCGGCCAGAAGGTAGCCTTCGTGGGCGCGACGGGCGCAGGCAAGTCCTCCATCCTGAACCTGATCGGCCGGTACTACGACATCCAGAAGGGCGCCATCCGCATTGACGGCGTCGACATCCGCGACATGAGCCGCGAGCAAATTCGTGCCGCCATCGGCCAGGTGCAGCAGGATGTGTTCCTCTTCACCGGCGACATCAAGCACAACATCCGCCTGCGGGATGAGAGCATCACCGATGCTGCCATCCGCGAGGCAGCCCACAACACCAACGCCAGCCACTTCATTGAGCGGCTGCCCAAGCAATACGACGAGCGCGTCACCGAGCGCGGCTCGACCTTCTCCTCCGGCCAGCGGCAGCTGATCTCCTTCGCCCGTACTCTGGCCTATGACCCGACCATCCTCATCCTGGACGAGGCCACCGCCAACATTGACACCGAGACCGAGCAGTGGATCCAGGAGGCCGTGAAGACGCTGATGGAAGGCCGCACGTCCATCATGGTGGCGCACCGTTTGTCCACCATTCAGCACTGCGACCGCATCATTGTCATGCACCACGGCAAGATCCGCGAAAGCGGCACCCACCAGGAGCTGCT
>JBGVOA010000095.1:0-4099 GCA_045126095.1 Christensenellales bacterium
CTGTACGCCGAAGCTGTGGATGGGGAGTCTGCGATTCTGGCCCCATGCGGTACTTCCTGTTCGCATACTGAATATGAAATGATCGGTGATCCTGCGGATGTGGAACCGACAATCATGAGGCATGATGATGTTTACCATAAATCCGCAAAGGTCATGACGGCCATTTGCCTGAAGGCAAGCTGCTCGAAGAAAATCAAAGTGTATGTCAACACACGGTATATCCCGCATACGTTAACGGATAACGGTGATGCGCATGTGGAGGGAAAGTCGATTCATCGGTACTACCAGAAGTGCGATGCCTGCGGCTTTACGACCTATTACGAAATGCGCTGCACCGACTGCGAATAAGGATTAGACGGCTGCCTGAATGCAGGCGGCCACTTCTTTGCGCAAATGAATTTGTACTTTACAAACGCCCCAAGCTGTGCTATACTGTCCTGCGGAAATCAAAGCAGACCCTTTAACTCAGCACGAGAGGCTGAAAAGGAACGCAGCGATCCGCATAGGAATATGTGCCTGACTGCGCTCTCCCGGCTTTTATCGTGCTGGGGGAGCGTTTTTCTATCCACACATTTTGAGGAGGCAGAAAGATGGCGAATATGATGTACGGCATCCCCAAGGCGCAGCTGATGGCGGGCGACGCGATGAACCGCGCCCTGACCCGCATGGCCCATGAGATGATGGAGCAGCTGGATCTGAATAACGTGATCTTCGTGGGCATCCGCCGCCGCGGCGTGCCGCTGGCCCATCGCCTGGCGGACATCATCGAGAAGTACGAGCAGGTCAAGTGCCCCGTGGGCGAGGTGGACATCGCCATGTACCGTGACGACCGCGACCCGGCGGAGCTGAAGGTCAAGGTGCAGGAAAAGCTCCTGCCCGACGACGTGACCGGCCGCATCGTGGTGCTGGTGGACGACGTGCTGCACACCGGCCGCACCGTGCGCGCCGCCATGGACGCCATCCTTGACCAGGGCCGTGCCGCCCGTATCTGCCTGGCGGTGCTGATCGACCGCGGTCACCGCGAGCTGCCCATCCGTGCGGACTTCGTGGGCAAGAACGTGCCCACCTCCACCTCCGAGCGCATCGGCGTGATGATGGAGGAGATCGACGGCGGCGACGGCGTGGCGCTCTTCGAGGGCCGCGTGAATCGCTGAGCGCCCTGGATTCGCTGTACCCCGGTGCGTGCGCCGGAGCACATAGACACACATTACCCATACGACTGAGGAAAGGAAGTATTTCCGATGAGCCAGAATCAGAAGCTGCATCCTGCAAAGTTCGGACTCCTGGGCTTCCAGCACATGTTTGCCATGTTCGGCGCGACGGTGCTGGTGCCGACCCTGACCGGCCTGTCTGTCTCCGCGACGCTGCTGTTCGCGGGTCTGGGCACGCTGCTGTTCCACCTGATCACCAAGGGCAAGGTGCCCGCGTTCCTGGGTTCCTCCTTCGCGTTCCTGGGCGGTTACTTCACCGTCAGCAGCATGCAGGGCTTTGCGGATGCAGGCCTGAACTGGGTGCCCTACGCCGGCGCTGGCGTGGCCTGCGCGGGTCTGCTGTACGTGCTGGTTTCCCAGCTGTTCCGCATTTTCGGCACGGCGAAGGTCATGCGCTTCTTGCCGCCGATCGTCACTGGCCCCATCATTATCGCCATCGGCCTGATCCTGTCCAACACCGCCATCAACAATGCTGCCCAGAACTGGTGGATCGCCCTGGTGGCCATCGCCATCGTGGTGGTCTGCAACATCTGGGGCAAGGGCATGATCAAGATCATCCCCATCCTGCTGGGCGTTGTGGGCTCCTACCTGGTGGCTGCGATCTTTGGTCAGCTGGATCCCGCGAAGGTGACTGCCCTGAAGGACGCTGCCTGGATCGGCCTGCCCTTCAAGATGGAAGACACCGTCTTCTCCTTCTTCTCCACCGGCGTGAACGGCAAGCTGCTGCTGGACGCTATCATTGCCATGATGCCCATCTCCCTGGCCACCATGATGGAGCACATTGGCGACATGTCCGCCATCTCCTCCACCGTGGGTGAGAACTTCATCGAGAAGCCCGGCCTGCATCGCTCCCTGCTGGGTGACGGCGCTGCGACTGCCATGGCTGCCCTGTTCGGCGCGCCTGCCAACACCACCTCTGGCGAGAACACCGGCGTGCTGGCCCTGACCAAGGTGTATAACCCTGCGGTTGTGCGCATGGCTGCTGTGCTGGCCATCCTGTTCTCCTTCTGCCCCAAGTTCGCTGCGCTCATCTCCTGCATGCCCGCTGCCACCATCGGCGGCGTGTCCCTGATCCTCTACGGCATGATTTCTGCGGTCGGCGTTCGCAACATCGTTGAGAACCAGGTGGACTTCTCCAAGAGCCGCAACGTCATCATCGCGGCGCTGATCATCGCCCTGTCCCTGGGCATCCACTTCTCCAGCGCGATGGGCTGCTACATGGGTTGCGCTGACTGCGCCAATACCGGCAGCGCGAACGGTGCGCTGTCCTTCGCCATCGGCTCTGTCAACATCAGCCTGTCCGGCCTGGCGGTCGGCTCCCTGGTGGGCATCATCCTCAATGCTGTCCTGCCCGGCAACGACTACGAGTTCGGCAAGAACAAGAAGGGCGACGAATCCGCCAACCTGCAGGTGTAATACCGACCTGAATACCCATGCGGCAGACTCCTTCGGGGGTCTGCCGTTTTCATATGCGGATGACGCGGCAGGGAAGAATCCCCCTGCTTTTTTCATTTCCCCTGTTGACAAATACATGCTCCGGGCATATAATAACAAATGAACACATGCTCATATGAGTTTTGCGGAATGATGAAAGGTCTGATCCTGATGAAGAAGACATGGCCCATCCAGATTGACTGCCCCAACTGCGCCGCCAAGCTGGAGGCCGCCCTGGCCAAGCTCCCCGGGGTGGAGGCGGTGACGGTGAATTATGTCCACAAGCGCATCACCCTGACGGCGGCGGACGCGGATTTCGCCGCCGTGACCGCTGCTGTGCTGGCCAAAACCGCCGAGATTGAGCCGGACACCGTCATCGCGGTGGACGGCGCAGGGGAGGAGCCCCACGCCCATCCCCACGATCACTGCCACGATGGCTGCTGTGGACATGAGCATGGTCATCATCACGACCATGGTCACAGCCATGCGCATGGCGGCCAGAAGGGCCGCACGCTGCTGATCCGCGTGGGCGCGTCGGTGGCGCTGCTGGCGGCGGGCTTCCTGCTGACGGGGCGCGTCCACCCGGCGGTCAGCATCGCCTGCTTCGTGGCGGCGTACCTATGCGTGGGCTACGACGTGCTGTGGACGGCCCTGCGCAACATCCTGCGCGGCGAGGTCTTCGACGAGAACTTCCTCATGGCGGTGGCGTCCATCGGCGCGATGGTCATGGGCGAGTATGCCGAGGGCGCGGCGGTCATGGCGCTGTACCAGGTGGGCGAGTACTTCCAGGACAAGGCGGTGGACAAATCCCGCGCGTCCATCACGGCTTTGATGGACATCCGCCCCGACCATGCGAACCTGCTGCGCGGCGGCGTGCCGGTGGAGGTCAGCCCGGAGGAGGTTGCCGTGGGCGATCTGATCCTCGTCAAGCCCGGCGAGAAGCTGCCGCTGGACGGCGTGGTCGTTGACGGCGAGTCGGCGCTCAACACCACCGCCCTGACCGGCGAATCCCTCCCGCGCGATGTGAAGCCGGGGGACAGTGTCCTCTCCGGCTGCGTGAACATGTCCGGCGTGCTGACCGTCCGCGTGACGGCGGCTTACGGCGAGTCCACCGTGGCGAAAATCCTGCAAATGGTGGAGAACTCCGGCGACGCCAAGGCGGACACGGAGCGCTTCATCACCCGCTTTGCCCGCGTGTACACGCCCATCGTGTGCCTGGCGGCGCTGCTGCTGGCGGTCGTGCCCGGCCTTGTGACTGGCGACTGGCAGCACTGGGTCTATCAGGCGCTGACCTTCCTGGTTATCTCCTGCCCCTGCGCGCTGGTGATTTCCGTGCCGCTGACCTTCTTCTCCGGCATCGGCGGCGCGTCCCGCCAGGGTGTGCTGGTCAAGGGCGCGAATCACTTGGAGACCCTCTCCATGCTGGACACCGTGGTCTTCGACAAGACCGGCAC
>JBGVOA010000096.1:0-2582 GCA_045126095.1 Christensenellales bacterium
TCGCACCGGGCTCCAGCAGGTTCACGCCCGCATCGGTCGAGAGCGACCAGTTGTTGTGCTTGCCGGAGCCGTTCACGCCCGCAAAGGGCTTTTCATGCAGCAGACACACCAGGCCGTGGCGCAGAGCGACCTTCTTCATCAGCTCCATGGTGAGCTGGTTGTGATCGGTGGCGACGGTGGTGACGGCGTAGATGGGCGCCAGCTCGTGCTGGGCCGGGGCTGCCTCGTTGTGCTCGGTTTTGGCCAGCACGCCCAGCTTCCACAGCTCCTCGTCCAGCTCGGTCATAAAGGCCTTCACGCGGGGCTTGATCGCGCCGGAATAGTGATCGTCCAGCTCCTGGCCCTTGGGCGGCTTGTTGCCAAAGAGCGTGCGGCCGGTGAAAATCAGATCTTTGCGATGATCGTAGAGCGCCTTGTCCACCAGGAAATACTCCTGTTCCGGGCCCACGGTGGGGATGACGCGGGTCGCGTCGCGGCCAAAGAGCTTCAGCACGCGCACGGCCTGCTTGTTCAGCGCCTCCATGGAGCGCAGCAGGGGGGTCTTTGCGTCCAGCGCCTCGCCGCCGTAGGAGCAGAAGGCTGTGGGGATGCACAGCACGCCGTCCTTGATAAAGGCATAGCTGGTGGGATCCCAGGCGGTGTAGCCGCGGGCCTCGAAGGTGGCGCGCAGGCCGCCGGAGGGGAAGGAGGAGGCGTCGCTCTCGCCGTGCACCAGCTCCTTGCCGGAGAACTCGAGGATGATCTGGCCGCCGTCGCGGGGGGTGAGGAAGCTGTCATGCTTCTCCGCCGTTACACCGTTCATGGGCTGGAACCAGTGGGTATAGTGGGTCACGCCCTTTTCCACCGCCCAGTCCTTCATGGCATTGGCGACGATGTTGGCGACCTCCGGGCGCAGCGGGCGACCATCGGCAATGGTCTTGTGCAGGGCCTTATAGGTCTCGCGGGGGAGACGCTTCTGCATCACTGCGTCGTTAAAAACGTGAGTGCCAAAGAGCTCTTCCATCCGGGACATGCGGATCATCCTCCTTCGGCTGACAATACTGTCGGCTTCATTACGCAATACACCCCTCAGCATAGCCGCAAAGCCTTGATTTGTCAAGCTTTTTTTCGCCATAACGCGCGGTGGTACGGAAAAAGAACGGCATGAGTGGGATAGGGTTGAATCTGCCAGAAATCAAAGCGCGCCCCTGTTCAAAAAAGCAAATATGTGCTATAATGCAGTAGTAAGGTAAACTGAGGAAGCTTGCGCTTTTCTCACAGGAAGGAGCAGTGCACATGTACGAATCCCGCATCAGGTCTGAGCAGGCCGATCTGCTTATGGAGGCAATCCTGAAGCTGCAAACCGGCGAGGATGCATATCGCTTTTTTGAGGATCTGTGCACGATTGCGGAGGTCAAGAGCATGGCGCAGCGGCTGGAGGTAGCGGTGCTCCTGCGCGAGCATGTGACTTATCAGGAGATCGCCCGGCGGACGGGTGCGTCCTCGGCGACCATCAGCCGCGTCAACCGTGCGCTGCTTTACGGTGCGGACGGCTATAACCGCGTGCTGGATGCTCTGGTTGATGACGAAACGCAGCATAACTGAGGCAGAATCATCCCTATTTATCAGAAAGCCTGAGGTAGAAAAATGGATCTGAGTATGCTCAACCCGCAGCAGCGAAAGGCTGCTGAGACCCTGGAAGGCCCGGTGCTGATCCTGGCGGGCGCAGGCAGCGGCAAGACCCGCGCGCTGACCTGCCGCGTGGCGAATCTGCTGGATCACGGCGTGCCGGCATGGAACATCCTTGCCCTGACCTTCACCAACAAGGCGGCAAAGGAAATGAAGGAGCGCATCACGGCGCTCGTGGGCCCTGAGGCGGAGGAGGCGTGGGTGTCCACCTTCCATTCCACCTGTGCCCGCATCCTGCGCCGAGATATTGAGAAGCTGGGCTACACCCGCTCCTTTGTCATTTATGACGATGATGACCAGAAGGCGGTCATCAAGGAAATCCTCAAGCGGATGAACATCGACGAAAAGCTGCTGCCCATCCGCGAACTGCAGGCAAAAATCTCCGACGCCAAGAACAAGCTTATGGGCCCGGATGAATGGTTCCGCCAGACGGAACGCGATTTCCGCTGCCAACGCATCCATGATGTGATGCTGGAGTACGAGACCCGCCTGAAAGCCAACAACGCCCTGGACTTTGACGACCTGCTGGTCAAGACGCTGCAGCTGCTGGCGGATCATCCACCGGTGCTGGACAGCTACCGCCGCCGCTTCCGCTATGTGATGGTGGACGAGTATCAGGATACGAACTTTGCCCAGTACAAGCTGATTCAGCTGCTGACGGCAGAGAGCCGCAATCTCTGCGTCGTAGGCGACGACGACCAGTCCATTTACGGCTGGCGCGGCGCGGACATCCGCAACATCCTTGATTTCGAAAAGGATTACCCGGACGCCACCGTCATTAAGCTTGAGCAGAACTACCGCTCCACCGCCAACATCCTGGATGCTGCCAATCAGGTGATCGCCCACAACACGGGCCGCAAGGAAAAGCGACTGTGGACGGAAGCAGGCAATGGCGAGCCCATCCGCCTGTATGC
>JBGVOA010000097.1:0-1572 GCA_045126095.1 Christensenellales bacterium
GCGCCTCCTTCCCTGCCTGTTACACCTGCCCGTCGTCGCCCTTGCGGAAATCCGCCGCCAGCAGGTCAGCCCTTGCCGCCGTCTGCGGACGGGGCGAGCGGGTGGTGATGAACTCGATCTTTTCCTCGTCATAGGCCGTCACGCGGGCATTGACCTGCGCGAGCTGTCCCTCGTGCAGTAGCATCAGCCGGATCACCCGGTCATGCTCCAGGGAATAACGCAGCAGACGCTCCATCATTCCACCTCCGCCTGCACGCGCCAGATGGTCATTTCGCCGTTCTGGTACACGCGGGAGTACAGCCTGTCCAGCGCGGCGGTGTTCACCCGGTAATCATTGCGCTCGTAGCTGCTCACCGCCACATAGTCCACGCCATAGCGGACGATCACGTCCTGGCTTCCCTCGGGGTCGGCGTAGAAGCGGCTGATGTCCGCCTTGCGCGCGTTGGTGTCCAGGCCGTGATAGTACAGCCACAGATCGGGGCCGCAGACGATCCGCCGTCCGCCGATGGAGGCCACCGGATTCAGGTGGTGCACGCCGGTGAGGAACACCGCGTCCTCCTCCGTTTCATCGCGGACGTACTCGCCCGCCTGCACCGCGCCGGCTGAAAAGAGCTGGTAATTGCTCACGCACTCGCGCCAGAGGGTCAGCCCGGCGGACAGGAAGATCGTCACCGCCGCCAGCACCGCGATCACGGGGCGGGCGCGGAAATCCTTCAGCTTGCGCCACACCACGCCGCACCAGTCCGCCACAATGATCGCGCACAGGAGCCATGCCAGGTACAGCAGCTTATTGTTATCGTAAATATTGGGCTGGAAGCGGATGAACTCCGCCGCCAGGATGATGGGCAGCGCGCCCGCAAAGAGCCGCCGCCAGGCCGGACGCCGCTCAAAGAGCGCGAAGATCAGCATCAGGAAGGGCAGGCCGATATTTTTCAGGTAGAACCAGCCATAGCCGTCGATCATGCCGGAGAAGGTGCCGTCGGTGGAGTTGACCCAGTTGAACCAGGGCTGAATGAAGGAGTTGCTCGCCTCCTGCATGCCCTCCTGGAAGACCTGACCGAAGGTGAAGCCGAAGAGCTGCGGCACGCTCAGCACGCAGGCGATGCCGCCGTAGAGCAGGTACGCCCCCAGCTCCTTCCACAGGCGGACGGGCTGCGCGCCCTCCCTCGGCTCAACACGCACGCCGGAGTACGCCGCCGCAGCCAGCATCAGCGACGCCATGCCGCCGCACAGTGCCAGGTAGCGGGGCTCCACCGCCTTGCCTTGGTCGTGGGCCAGCAGCAGCCCAGCCGTCGCCGCCATCCACAGGGCCGCCGCCACCCACCGCGTGATGCGCACCCCCCTGCGCGCAGGCTTGCGTCCCTGTACTTCCAGCGCCTCTGCCGCCGGACACAGTACGCCCCGTGCCAGCAGATCCGCAAAGAGGATGACCAACGCAGCTGCCGCACCTGCCGCTGGGATACCCCACAACGTCCAGGCTGGCAGAACATCCTGCGTCAGCACATGGACGCCCAAGCCGACCACCACGGTCGCCAGCACCGCCAGGAGCGAAGCCGTCACGGCGATGCGCAG
>JBGVOA010000098.1:0-6194 GCA_045126095.1 Christensenellales bacterium
ATGTCCATGTCGAAGATGACCTTCCCCCATCAGCTGGCGCGGGTGATGCTGCTGGAGCAGCTCTACCGCGCGATGAAGATCCGTTCCGGAGAGAGGTATCATAAATGAGCAAGCAGAAGCAGAAGTTCAAGCTGGATCTGAAGGGCATCCTGACCTTGATCGTGCTGGCGGCGGCGCTGGTGCTGGGCGTGTTCAACGGCTGGCAGGATGCTGGGGACAAGGGCGCTGCGACGGTTCCGGCGCAGGTGCAGGAGGTGGCGGACTACATCTTCGAGCACGGCGAGCTGCCGGAGCGCTTCATCACCAAGCGCGAGGCGGAGAAGCTGGGCTGGGACAGCAGCGAGAACTACGTTTCCGACGTGGCGCCGGGCAAGGCCATTGGCGGCGACCGCTTCGGCAACTACGAGGGGCTGCTGCCGGACAAGAACGGCCGCACCTGGTATGAGGCGGACGTGCTCTACACCTCCGGCAAGCGCGGGGCCGAGCGCATCGTCTATTCCAGCGATGGCCTGGTCTACTACACCGCTGACCATTATGAGTCCTTCACGGAGGTTAAACCCTCCAAATGAATGAAGCGCCGTCCGGCAGGGGAGCATCCCTCCGGGCGGCGCTTGCGCGTCTGCACTTCCTGTGCATTTTCCGGCGGAATGCCTTGTCCGCCGCGTCGCCCGATGGTACAATAGGGGCGTTCTGATTTGACACAATGGGAGGCATTTCTCATGAAGCGCGCACGGATGATGCTGGTGACCTCGATGGTCATCTTTGGTACGATCGGGCTGTTCAAGCGGTTTGTGCCGGTCACCTCGGGGGAGCTGGCGCTGTACCGGGCGGTGCTGGCGGCGGTGCTGCTTGTCGGCGTGCTGCTGGTGACACGGCAAAAGATCCCCTTCAAAGCCATCGGCAAGCAGATCCCGCTGCTGCTCCTCTCCGGCGCGGCCATGGGCGTGAACTGGATATTGCTCTTTGAGGCCTTCAACTACACCTCTGTGGCGCTGGGGACGATCAGCTACTATTTCGCCCCGGTGATCGTCACGCTCCTGTGCCCCCTTCTCTTCCGGGAGAGGCTGACGGCGAAGCAGATCCTGTGCTTCCTCATTTCCACGGCGGGCCTGGTGATCATCACCTTCGCGGCGGAGCAGGGTGGGGAAGTGGAGGGCCGCAACGATCTCGTCGGCATCCTCTTCGGCCTGGGCGCGGCGGTGTTTTACGCCACGGTCATTCTGCTGAACAAGTTCATCAAGGAGGTCGAGGGCCTGCACAGGACGCTGCTGCAGTTCCTGGCGGCCATCGTGACCCTGACGCCCTATGTCGCCCTGACCAGCGGCGTGACCCTGGGCGGCATGGATGCGACGGGCTGGGCTTGCCTGCTGATCGTGGGCCTGGTGCATACGGGCCTGGCCTATGTGCTGTACTTCCCCTCGATCAAGGAGCTGCCGGGGCAGAAAGCGGCGATCCTGTCCTACATTGATCCGCTGGTGGCGGTGATCGTGTCCGTGCTGATCCTGCGCGAGCCGATGAATGCCTGGCAGTGGGTCGGCGGCGCGATGATTCTGGGCGCGACGCTGTGGAATGAGGTTAAGTGAAATTAGGAATTATGAATTAGGAATTATGAATTGAGTTTGTGGGGACTTCCCACGAACGGCGGAAAAGAAATAGGGCTGCGGCAGATATGCTTGTCTGCCGCAGCCCTTTGTAGTTGGGGTTATTCGGCTTTCTTGGCGGGGGATTTGCGGGTGCGCTTGGGCTTTTCGGCGGGGGCTTCGGCCTTCTTGGCGGGAGCCTTCTTCGCCGGAGCCTTCGCAGCCTTGGCGGGCTTCTCCTCCGCGGCGGGCTTTTCAGCCTTCTGGCGCGGCTGCTGGATCTTGCCCTCCTTGAGCACCACGGCGCTGCGGGCGGGCAGATACAGCATGATGGAGGGCTTGCCGTCGATGGTCTTCACGCGGTAGATCATGTGCTGCACCAGCTGCTGGCCGCCGTACTTCTCGTCGTCCGAGCACATGGCGACGGAGTAGTTGGCGCGGTTGGGCACGGGGATCACCACGTCGGTGAAGGACTGGCTGGGATCGAAGTTGAAGGCGAAGAGCAGGCCGTTGCGGTAGAAGACCAGCACCTTGCCGTTGTGCAAGCGCAGATCGCCCATGCGCTGGTCGAAGATGCGGTGCTCCTTGGTCAGCTTCACCATGTCCTCGTCGAAGTCGTTGAGCCACTGGTACTTGAGCAGCCCGTTATCTTTGAGGCTCCACTGGCGACGGCAGTAGTGGAAGGACCAGCCGTTGCCCTCGCGGGGGAAGTCGATCCACTCCGGATGGCCGAACTCATTGCCCATGAAGTTCAGGTACGCCTCGCCGCCGGCGGACAGGGTGAACAGGCGGATCATCTTGTGCAGGGCGATGGCGCGGTCGATGACCGGGTTGTGGGTGGACTTCTCCATGTCGGTGTACATGGCGGCGTCGGCCAGGCGGAAGATCATCGTCTTGTCGCCCACCAGGGCCTG
This sequence comes from Christensenellales bacterium, assembly GCA_045126095.1. GTDB lineage: Bacteria > Bacillota > Clostridia > Christensenellales > Aristaeellaceae > UBA11524. The sequence goes on from JBGVOA010000098.1 coordinate 2,495, forward strand.
GTCGTGGCTCTCGACGTAGGAGACGGTACCCTCGCCGGGGCGGCGCAGGCACATCTCGCCCCACATCTTGCCGATGTCCCAGTCCTCATCCCGGGTGGACTTCACCGTGCGGATCCACATATCCGGCAGGCCCATGCCCAGGCGGTAGTCAAAGCCGATGCCGCCCTCCTCGATGGGCAGGCACATGCCGGGCATGCCGGACATGTCCTCAGCGATGGTGACAGCCTTCGGATTCACCTGGCGGATCAGCTCGTTGGCCAGCTGCAGGTAGGTGATGGCCTCTGTGTGGGTGTTGAGGGAGAAATACTTGCTGTTGCTGTCGAAGTCCACGCCCAGGCCGTGATCGTGGTAGAGCATGGAGGTCACGCCATCGAAACGGAAGCCGTCGAAGTGATACTCGGTCATCCAGAACTTGAGGTTCGACAGCAGGAAGTGCATCACGCCGGTCTTGCCGTAGTCGAAGCACTTGGTGCCCCAGGCGGGGTGATCGCCCTTGTCGCCATCGTGGAAGAATTGCCAGGTGGTGCCGTCGAACATGTTGATGCCCTCGGCGGTGTTCTTCACCGCGTGGGAGTGCACCACGTCCAGCAGCACGCGGATGCCCATCTCGTGGGCCTTGTTGACCAGGTACTTCAGATCTTCCGGCTTACCGAACCAGCTGGAAGCGGCGAAGAAGTTCGACACCTGATAGCCGAAGGAGCCGTAATAGGGGTGCTCCATGATGGCCATGAGCTGGATGGTGTTGTAGCCGGCCTTCTTCACATGGGGCAGAGTGTAATCGGCAAACTCGCGGTAGGTGCCGACGCGGCCCTCCTCCTGCGCCATGCCGACATGGGCCTCGTAGATATACAGGCTGTCCTCGCCGGCGAAATCCTTGTCCGTCCAGGCGAAGGCCTTGCGCTCGTCCACCACCTCGGCGCACCAGGTGATGGTTTTCTTGTCCTGCACGACGCGGCGGGCGTACAGGGGCAGATGCTCGGTGCGGGTGAGGTTGTAGTCCACCACCGTCTTGACCTTACAGCCGTCCCACAGGGCGTCCTCGCCGGGGAGGAACAGCTCCCAGTTGCCGTTTTCGAGCTTCTTCAGGGGATGGCTGGTCTGGTTCCAGCCGTTGAAGTCGCCCGTCAGGTACAGCTGGTAGGCGCTGGGGGCCCACTCGCGGTAATACCAGCCGCCGTCGGCCGGATGGAAGCCATAATAGTTGTGGGCGTTGGCGAATTCATTCAGCGTGGCGGTATCGCCCAGGATGCGCTTTTTTGTATCACGGAACAGCGACAGACGCAGGTCGATATCGCTCTTGAAATCGATCAGCTGGGGGTTGTGTTCAAGGATTTTATACATTTTTCAAACACCTCCGTTTCACTATTATACAACGATTTGGCGCAGATGGCAACAGCGGATTTTGCGGCAGGCGCAGGCAGTGACGGCGTTTACAGGGCAATTCACGTCCGCCGCCGCGGGAATTGTGCAAATCCTGCATTTCCCCTTGCAAAGGGCGGAAAACCGTGGTAGAATATGCAGGTACGCATATATACAACGATGACCGGGACGCAGTAATCTCCAGCAATCCCCTTCACAGAGAGCGGCTGTATGCTGAAAGGCCGCAAGGGCGCTGACGGACGAATTTCACCCCGTGAGTTTCCAAGAGTAATCGCTGATTTATTCGGCGGCGACGCTGGTGATGCCTTTTCCGCCATCTGCGGCTTGCGAAAATCTTGATTTACCTCCAGTAAACCTTCGATTTCCGCAATTGCAGCTGACGAAAAATTCATTCACCATCGTACCACCTCATTGCATCACCGCTTACTCACGGACGTTTGCCGCGTTAAGGCGTCGAGTGACAGTGCCGGGCACTGTAATTTGAGTGGTACCGCGGATATCTCCGTCTCATTTCTATGGGACGGAGTTTTTATTTGTACATCAATCAAGGAGGATATAACATGAACGAGAAGATCGCGGCCCTGAAGGCAAGCTTCGAAGCCGAGCTTTCCCAGGTGGCTGACATGGCCGCCCTGGAAGCCCTGCGCGTGGGCTACCTGGGCAAGAAGGGCAAGATGACCGAGCTGCTCAAGGGCATGGGTAACATGTCCGTGGAGGAGCGCAAGACCATCGGCGCCGAAACCAACGAGCTGAAGAACGAAATCACCGTCGCCCTGGCGGAAAAGCTGGAGGCCATGAAGGCCGCCGAGCTGCAGGCGGAAATCGACGCGCTGCCGGAGTTTGACGTGTCCATGCCCGCCAACATGGAGCGCGGCTCCTACCACCCCATCACCCTGGTGCAGCGCCAGTGTGAGCAGGTCTTCCGCACCATGGGCTTCCATCTGGAGGACTATGCCGAGATCGTCACGGACTACGAGTGCTTCGAGTCCCTGAACATCCCCAAGTTCCACCCCGCCCGAGATATGCAGGATACCTACTACCTGGACAACGGCCAGCTGCTCAAGACGCAGACGTCCGCCGCCCAGAACGCGATCTACCGCAAGTACCGCGATGATCTGGTGAACAACGGCGTGCCGATCAAGGCTGTCTTCCCCGGCCGCTGCTTCCGCAACGAGGCCACCGACGCCTGCCACGAGAACACCTTCTTCCAGATGGAAGGCATGATGGTGGACAAGAATATCTCCATCTCCAACCTGATCTATTTCATGAAGACCATGCTGAGCGAAGTGTTCCGCAAGGACATCAAGGTGCGTCTGCGTCCCGGCTTCTTCCCCTTCGTTGAGCCCGGCTTTGAGCTGGACATCTCCTGCCTGATTTGCGGCGGCGAGGGCTGCCCCTCCTGCAAGCACTCCGGCTGGCTGGAGCTGTGCCCCTGCGGCATGATCCACCCCGAGGTCCTCAAGGCCGGCGGCATCGACCCCGAGGAGTACACCGGCTTCGCCTTCGGCCTGGGCCTGACCCGTCTGGCCATGATGCAGTACGGCGTGAAGGACATTCGTGACCTGAACAGCGGCAACCTGACCCGCCTGAGCCAGTTCACGGATGATGAGTAACTGGTAATAACGAAGTTGTCTGCTCATGGGGGTTCCACCTCATCCGACCTCCCGCAAGCGGGAGGCCACCTTCCCCTCAAGGGGAAGGCTCATATGAGGCTCGCAGCAAAGGCTTCCCCTTGAGGGGAAGCTGTCGCCGCAAGGCGACTGATGAGGTGGAAAGCCACAGTAACTCAGACTTACAAGGAGGCAAACGAAGCCATGTATATTTCGATGAACTGGATCCAGGAATTCGTGGATCTTTCCGGCATTGACCTGATGGCGCTGATCCATCAGTTCTCCCTGTCCACCGCCGAGGTGGAGAACGAAATCTTCCTCAAGGGCTCCGACCTCTCCGGTGTTGTGGTCGCTGAGATCAAGTCCGTTGAGAATCATCCCGAAAGCAAGAAGCTCCACCTGCTGAAGGTGGACTGCGGCGAAGTGGAGCTGGTGGACGTGGTCTGCGGCGCGCCCAATGTGCGCGTGGGCATGAAGACCGCCTTTGCCAAGCTGGGCGCCCAGATCGGTGAGATCACCATCGCGCCCCGCAAGCTGGCCGGCTTCACCAGCCACGGCATGTGCTGCTCCGAGAAGGAGCTGGGCATCAGCGAAAACAACGACGGCATCCTGGACATCACCGAGGATGTGGCTGTCGGCACCGACGTCAAGGATCTGTGGCAGATCGACGACATCGTGTTCGAGGTGGACAACAAGTCCCTGACCAACCG
>JBGVOA010000099.1:0-10816 GCA_045126095.1 Christensenellales bacterium
ATCTGCTCTACTCTGGCAAGGGTGACATCCTGTCCCTGCCCCTGGATACCCTTCGCAATATGCCCCTGATCAATCACTATATCGACGATACCAACTCCACTGTGGAGCTGTATGCCAGCATGATTCATCGCGGCGACATGATTGTGCCTCTGGCTATTCAGTCATCCATATACTTCAGCCCTATTCTTTTCGGTGCGCTGAGCATCATCGCCGTGCTGCTGATCCGAAAAATGGATGAAAAATACCTCCTGGCGGATAATGTTTGGGCGTTCATCTACGGCTTTATCGCCGTATGGGTCGGCCTGATTTTCATTCTCAACTACACTGTATGCGTCAGTTGGCTCTATGCGTATATCATCCCGATGACCGTGCTGTTCGTCTTTACAACCAATCTGCGACATCCGGCGCAGCCCCAGCCCTCAGAAATGTAAACCTGCACAAATGCGAAAGGAGCGTGACCGCTGATGGCTTCGACCCCGAAAATCTCCGTCATCATGGGCGTACGCAACGGCGGCCAGCGCTTCGAGGCAGCCGTGAAGAGCATCGAGGCGCAGACGTACCCCCACTGGGAGTTCATCATCTGCGACGACGGCTCCACCGACGACACCTATGCCCGCCTGACCGCCTATGCAGCTAAGGATCCCCGCTACAAGATCATCCGCAACGAGAAAAACCTGGGCCTGGCAGCGACGCTCAATCACTGCATAGCGCACTGCAGCGGGGAATACATCGCCCGCATGGACGATGACGATTTCTCCTATCCAGAGCGCTTTGAAAAGCAAAACGCCTTCCTGGCGGACCACCCGGAGGTTGCCTTCCTGTCCTCCAGCATCGACGTGTTTGACGGCAGGGAGATCGTCGGGCAGCGCATCCTGCTGCCCCGTCCCACGAAGAAGGACCTGGTGTACGGCTCCCGCTTTGTCCACCCGGCCACCATGTTCCGGGCGGAGGCGCTGGCGGCGGTGGGCGGCTACCGGGTCTGCAAGGACACCGTCCGCGGACAGGATTACGACCTGTTCATGCGTCTGTACGGCGCGGGGTATCAGGGGGCAAACATCTCCGAGCCCCTCCTGCGCTACACCGAGGATCGCGCCAATTTCAAGCGCCGCACCTTCAAGGCCCGCCTGGGCGAAATGAACATCCGCATCCACGGCTTCCGGGCCATGGGCGTGATGCACTGGGCCTTCCCCTTTGTGCTCAAGCCCCTGGCGGCCTGGGCGGTGACGCTGCTGAAGGGTCAGCAATAACGTAAGAAGGCGAGACATACATGAGAGTCTTGATGACAGTGAACACCTATCGGCCGAATGTGGATGGCGTTCAGTTTGTCACCTCCTATCTGGCGGAGGGACTGGCAAGCCGCGGCCATCAGGTGGACGTAATCACCTACGCGGACAAGCGCCTCCCCGCGGAAGAGGCCATCAACGGCGTGCATGTCAGGCGGTGGGACGCTGCCACGGTGCATATGTTCCACCGCGGAGACAAGAAGGGCTATCGGGATTACCTGCTGTCGCATCAGTCGGATTACGACGTGCTGCTGCAGGTGGGCACCCAGTCCGCCATGACCGACTGGGCGCTGCCGGTCCTCAAGAAGCTCCGCATCCCCAAGGCGCTGCATATTCATTCCGTGTGGGATTTCCAGGTGCATCCCTACGACCGGGATTCCGCCAGGCACCTGCTGCAGAAGCTGATCGGCAATGTGCGCTGGGCCTGCCATTTTATCTGGAACCGCCGCCATTTCGCCCGGTATGACCGGATCTTGCAGCTGCATGAGAAGGACTACAGCGTGCCGTTCATGAAGCGGCTGTGCGGAAAGGACAGCGATATCCTGACCAATGCGGTGGAGGATGCTTTCTTCCTCCCCGGCAGCAAAGGCGCGGACGGACATACGGTGGTCTATGTTGCCAATTATTCGGATATGAAGAACCAGAAGGCTGCTGTGGATGTCTTTAACAAGGCGGATCTGCCGCAGGACTGGAAGCTGGTGCTCATCGGCGCCAAAGAAAACGGCTATGTCCGGGAGCTGCGGGAGATGGCGGACCGCCTCCGCAGGGAGAAGAACCGTAAGATTGAAATCCTGGTGGGCATTTCCCGGGAGGAAACCATCCGCCGTGTGCGGGATGCAGACGTCTTCCTGATGCCAAGCCGCCGGGAAGCCTTCCCGATTTCCATCCTGGAAGCCATGGCGGCGAAGACGCCCTTTATCTCAACGGATGTGGGGATTGTCAAGTACCTGCCCGGCGGCGTCGTCACCAATGATCCGCAGGCACAGGTCAGCAGCCTGCAGCGGCTTGCGCTGGATGCCGCAGAGCGTATGCGTCTTGCTGAGGAAGGCTATCAGTACGCCAGCCGGCATGCTGTCATCGACGCCAAGGTGCAGCAGCTGGAGCAGACTTTACAGGAGCTGATCTCAAGGGGGAATGGGTGATGAAGAAAATCGTATTTCTGTGTCCGTATTTCGGAAAGCTCCCCGGGCATTTCCAGCTCTGGCTGGATTCCTGCGCAACCAATCCGGAGGTGTGCTGGCGCATCTACACGGATGACCGTACCGCCTATCCGCTCCCGGAAAACGTGACCATCGAATATACGACGCTGCCGGAGCTGCAGGCCCGCTTCCAGCAGAAGTTTGATTTTCCCATTGCCCTGTCCACGATCAAGAAGCTGGGGGATTATAAACCCCTGTTCGGCTACCTGTTCGAGGAGGACATCCGCGAATATGCCTTCTGGGGCCATATTGACCTGGCGGACGAGATCTACGGCGACATCCGCAAGTTCGTCACCGATGAGATCATGGCCAGGTATGACAAGATCATGCTCTTTGGGCATATGAGCCTCTACCGCAACACCGAAGAGGTCAACCGGCGGTTCATGATGCCCACGGGTACGGAGCTGGATTACAAGCAGATCTTCTCCACGGAGCACTTCTACAATTTTGAGGAGATCGCCCGCGGCAGCATCGCGGATATCTACCGGCACAACGGCTGGGAGATCGGCCGCCTGGATGACAAGTACGCGGATCTGCGCTGCGTGTCCTACGCATTCCAGTTCGGCGTGTGGACGGAGGATCTGTCCCGCTATATTGTTTTGAACAAGCGCCCCTGTGTCTTCACCCGTGAAGGCGGCGCGCTGTACTGCTATTATCTGCGCAAGGGTGCGGTCTGCAAGGAAGAAATGATGTACGCCCACTTCAAGCGCCGGAAGATGCCGGGCTATGATACGCTCAAGACCCGGGATTACCTGATGCTGCCCTCCGGCTTTGCTGATTTCGAGCCCGTGACCCCTGCGCTGATCCGGAAGGCAAACAAGGGGTCGCTGTTCTATGAGGCCTACTGGAGCCAGCGGAGAAAGAGCATCATTGCCAAAGTCCGGAGCCTGTTGGGATTGCAGAAAAAATGAAACGAAACAAAAGATCAAGAGCCTACAATGTGCTGACGAACAGCCTGGTGGGCATGCTGACGGCCGTGATGAACGTGCTGATGAATTTTGGCGTGCGCGTAGTGATTGTGCATGCGCTGGGCGAGGAAATCAACGGCCTGCACAGCCTGTTCCAGAATATCATCAACATCATCGCGGTGGTGGAGGCCAGCATGTGCACCGCGATGCTCATCCACCTGTACGAGCCCATCAAGCATGATGACGTGCAGGAGCTGAGCAAGATCCTTGGCTTCTACCGCAGGATCTACAGGGCGCTGGCGGCGGGCTTCCTCGTGGTGGGGGGCGTGCTGAACCTGTTCCTGGGGCAGCTGATCACCACGGACATCCCGATGCCCCAGGTGCATGCCTATTTCTTTATCTTCACCCTGTCCGTCGCGGTGGGGTACCTGACGTACACCTACCGGCTGATCCTCTTCGCCGCGCAGAAGAACCGCATCAGCGCGCTGGCCACCCTCTTCGCGGAGGTCGTTTTCCGCGGCGGCGCGGCGCTGACGGCCATCGTCCTGCAGAATTATGCCGTGTTCCTCCTCTGCTTCATCGGGGAAAAGCTCTGCGGCAATCTGATCTGCCACTTCTGCGTCCGGAGGATGTATCCCGGCATCCGCTGCAGCAGCAAGGGGGCGGCGTACGGCCCGCTCCGCACGAAGGTGCTGGGCACCGTCAAGCCGCTGCTGGTCAGCCGCGTGGCGGATATCGCGCAGAATTCCTCCCAGAGCATCCTGATCAGCCTGCTGCTGGGCAATCTGGCCATCGTGGGCTACTATGGCAATTACGCGCTGGTGGTCGGCTCGGTGGGCCTCTTGTACAGCCAGCTGGGGGCGGCGTTCACCTCCTCCTTCGGCAACCTGGCCACGGAGAAGGATCCCGCCCGCATGAAGCGCGCCTACCTGCGCGCCGTGACGCTCATGAGCATTCCCACCACCGTCATCTGCGCCGGATTTGCGGTGTGCATCCAGGATTTCATCGCCCTGGTGTTCGGGCCAGGCTTCCTGCTGAGTGGGACGGCGGTGTGGATCCTGACGGCCACCATGTTCGTCACCCTCATCAACATCCCCGTGGTGTCCGTGCAGAATGCCATGGGCCTGCACCGCTGCGACGCGCCCATGATGGTGCTGCAGGCCGTGCTGGCCGTGGCGCTGGGCTACCTCGGCGGACGGTTCTTTGGCATGGAGGGCATCCTGCTGGGCATGCTCCTCCCGCTGATCGCCTTCACCACCGTGAACAAGGGCTTCCGCGTGCTGTGTCTGGCCTTCGGCGCCCATTGGCGAGAGCACACGCTGACCGTGCTGATGCTCACCGGCAAGGCCGTCCTGGCCTGCGGCGTGTGCGCAGCCGCGTGCAGCTTCATCGGCAGCGGCAGCTTCCTGGTCAATATCCTGCTCAAGGGCTGCACGGCAATTCTATTGAGCTTGATTATTTTCCACTTTACTTCCCATGGTAATTCATGGTATAATGAACTGATTCGGACTGTATGGAAACGCGCTGCGTCCCTGTACAGGAAATATGTACGAAAGGGGGCTGACTGAGCAATGGCGAATCTCAAACGCGCGGTGAAGGACATGGTTCTCTTTGCCACGCGCCTCATCCCGGACAGCCTGTATCTGCGGCTGATTTACCGCCGCGCAACCGGCTGCACCCTCCGGCTCAATCCGCCCGTCAATTACAACGAGAAGCTCCAGTGGCTCAAGCTCCATGACCGCAAGCCGCACTACTCCCGCATGGTGGACAAGTACGAGGCGAAGAAGTACATTGCCGAGCGGGTGGGGGAGGAGTACACCGTGCCGACTTACGGGGTGTGGAACAGCTTCGAGGAGATCGACTTCTCGCAGCTGCCGGAGCAGTTCGTGCTCAAAACCACCCACGATTCAGCCAGCTACGTGATCTGCCGGGACAAAGCGGCGCTGGATATCGAGGCCGCTCGCCGCAAGCTCACCCGCTGCCTGAAGCGCAATCACTACTACGCCGGCCGGGAATGGCCCTACAAGAACGTCCCGCCCCGCATCATCGCGGAGAAGTACCTGGAGGACTCCCAGCTCCATGAGCTGCGGGACTACAAGTTCTTCACCTTCCACGGCGAGCCCAAAATCATGCATCTGGTGTCCAACCGGCAGAATCCCGATGAGGAAACCTACGGCGATTTCTACGATATGGACTTCGGCCACCTGGACGTGACCATGATGCACAACAACGCGCCCGTGCCCCCCGCGAAGCCGGTGAACTTCGAGAAGATGAAGGACTTCGCCGCCAAGCTCTCCGAGGGCACCCGCCACCTGCGCGTGGACTTCTACGAGGTGGACGGCCAGCTCTACCTGGGCGAGCTGACCTTCTTCCAGGACTGCGGCTATATCGACGTCCAGCCCCCCCACTGGAACGACGTCATCGGCAGCTGGATCCGCCTGGACTGATCCCCGTCCCCTGGGAATTCCATCTGCTGTAGCGGATGTTTACATAAAGACTCCCAAATAACAAGGAGGAAAGAAAGCATGTCGACCCGAACTTGGAAACGCTTCGTTGCGATGCTGCTTGCAAGCATCATGACGTTCACGATGCTTCCGATGGGCGTACTTGCGGAAGAGCCCGTTGTTGCTGACGATCAGCAGGTCGCGGCTACGATGGATCTCGAGCAGCCTGTTGAGGAGCCCGCTGAGGAGCCGGTGGCTGAGCCCACTGAGGCTGAGCGGCTGATGGCGAAGATTGATAACATGCTGCTTCGCTATCTGGGCGATCGGTTCAAGGGCAATGACAGGACCAACGAGGAGATCGTGGCTGAGGTCAACAAGCTGAGCCGCTCTGAAATCGTTGCGATTGTCAATGGCCTGGCGGACAATCGCTTCGAGCGCCTGGTGGCTGAAGTGGCGAACATGAAGGACGCCATCAACGATCTGACCACGGCGGCTGACCGCGCGGCCTGCAATGGCCGTGGTGTGTTCGCCGCGCTGTGCGACGCGACTGCCGAGCGCAAGAACTCCACCGAGAGCGCTGCGCTGATCGAGGCGCGCGAGACGATCATCAGCGTGAATGCCTACTGCGGCAATGCTGATCTGTCGAGCATGAGCCCGGAACAGCTCCAGAGCGTCATTTCTGCGATCAACACCATGATCATCCGGATCGAGCACCTGGATGCGGTGGACCGTCCTGCGATTGAAGCGCAGTATGGCGCCACCATCGACGCTCTGTCTGATGTGCTGTACGCGGCTGAGGCGCGCCTGACCGAGGTCAACGCCCTGATGGCGTTCTACGCTGAGGTCGAGCTGTTCGGCATGAAGTACAACACCATGGCCGATCCTGAGATCCTGGCCGAGGGCATGAAGTACTGGGAGCTGCTGGACTGCAAGGCTGAGATCAAGGCGCTGGAGAACACCATCAATGCCCTGGCTCCCACGGATGCGGCGCAGTATGGCCATCTGCTGACCTTCATTGCTGAGCTGAAGGCGGCTGTGCAGGTTCGCATCGATGACCTGGCTCCGAAGCTGCACTCCGACTCCCTGCGTCGCGACCTGCTGCCCCTGCTGGAGGAAGCCCGCGAGATCTACTGCCTGCCTTACACCGAGGAGGATCTGTGGATCAAGCTGGAGACCAAGGTGGCCCTGATTGCCCGCGGTGAGGATCCTGCTGGCGATTTCGCAAAGATCGAGCGGATCATTACCACCTACGAGCAGCTGATGGACAACCACAAGGCCCAGATCGACGAGGAGTACGGCGTTGAGATCGTGTTCCTGACCGAGCTGTATGCCGACCTGGCTGAGCTGGCTGCCACCCCCCTGGATATGCAGACCAGGGCTGAGTCCAAGTTTGATACTACCATCACTGGTGGTTACTACAACATCCTTTCTGAAAAGGATTACAACATCATCTCTGGTGTGACCGAGACGGAGATCGTCATGAACAACAGCAGCGGTTCCCGCCGCCAGCTGTTCCGTCTCTTTACCATTGCTCCCCAGAACTCGTCGATTCAGTTGGTTCCTGGCTACTACCAGATCGATAAGTACGCCAGCGATCCGACCAACAAGGCATTCCAGAGTGACGCCAAGGTCACCGATATGGCTGCTTACTATGAGAGCAACCTGGGCTATGACATTGTCGGCGGCATGAACACCGCTCTGGCATATGACTCCAAAGCGCCCTACTCCTTCCTGATGTGGGAGGGCAAGGTGCTGCAGGATAAGAATGACTCCTTTGGCCTGGGCTACGACTGGCTGAATCAGCATTCTGGTTCCTGCGCGACCTACCTGGCCATCAAGAAGGATGGCAGCGTTGAGTTGCGTGGCGGTACCGAGCCCTTCGAGGAGGACGACTGGAACTGTGTCGGTGCAAACTTTGGCTGGCTGGTGAAGAACGGCGAACTGGTTTCCAAGACGGAAACCCGCCTGACTGGTGATAGTGTTGCGTCTCGTTCCATGATCGGCATCAAGGCAGACGGTACGCTGATCCTCTGTCAGACGGACGGCCGTGGCGCGAACAACTCCGTCGGCCAGGATAGTTACGAGATGGGCGAAATGATGCTGGCGCTGGGCTGCGTGTGGGCCTTCAACTGTGATGGCGGCGGCTCCTCCACCTTCATTTCCCAGCGTGCGGGTGAAACTGGCCTGACCATGCGTTCCACGCCTTCCGATGGTGCTGAGCGTCCCACGCTGAATGCCATTTTCATTGCGAAGGCCAAGGGCATGACGCCTGGCATCTTTGACTTTGCTCTGATCGACTCTGAGTACGATTACTTTGCTCCTCACACCACCTACACCTTCACGGTTGAAGCCATCGACACCACCGGTGCTGCGATGACGATGCCCGAGGGTGGCGTGTGGTCTCTGTCCGATGAGACCTTCGGTACCATCACCGATGGCACCTTCGTGTCCAATGGCAAGCTGGGCACTGTGGCGGTGCAGTTCACTGTCGGCGGCAAAACGGCTGAGTACCTCATCAATGTTGTGCATCCTGATTCCCTCAGCTTTGGTGCGGACGGCACTGTGATCCCCTACGGCAAGAGCGTCACCCTGAATCCCACCGTGCTGTACGGTGCGGATGACTGGGATGTGTACTACCAGGCGGACACCTTCACCTGGGAATTCTCCGATAACACGGTGGGCACCTGGGATCCGGCTACGCTGACTTACACGGCTACCGCAGACGAGAGCAAGAAGGGCTCCACCCTGACGGTCACCTACAAGCACTCCGATGCCTTGGCGGCTGTGAGCTACAAGCTTGAATTCGGCAAGGGTTCTGAGATCGTTGCCGGCTGGAACTTCGAAAACGGTGATGTTTCCGACTGGATGGGCTTCTCTGCTGCGAAGGCCTGGAGTATTGCTAATGGTGTGAATAACTCGCTGGTTGGTTCCGATCCTCTGGCTGGTCAGTTCAGCCCTGAGAATGATGCCCATACCTTCCTGGCCACGGCCAGCAATGGTCAGGTCAAGAACGGCAACTACGCGCTGGGCATTACGTTTGACAACTCTGACTCCAGTTTCAGAGGCTGGACGTATAATGTTCTGTTCTATGTGGGTGAGACCCGCGTGTTCCGTGATGTGGCCAACGGCCAGAACGCGACGAAGCTGGGCTTCTGGCTGTACATCCCCGAGGGAGGTACTGGTCTGGCATTCCAGTCTCAGTTCAATGCCAGTCCGGATCATTCAGCGCCTTCCTGCAAGCAGGCACATTTCACGTTCACGACCGTCAGCGGTACTGTCAAGAACCTTAACAGCTGTACGGAAGCGGACATTCCTGCGAACCGCTGGGTGTATGCTTCTATCGATCTGACGGCATATGAATACCTGTCTACCATGCCTGCTACGGATGTAAGGAATTCCCGTTCTCCTTCTTTCCTCCGTACCTACGTCAAGCCTGAGACTCCTGCTCAGCTGACCTTCTACATTGACGACATCACCCTCGACTACAGCTCCGCTGTGGAAGACCGTGAGGCTCCCGTCATCTCCGATGCCAAGTATGTGACGGCGGATGAAGGCGTTGCCCTGACTGAGGGCGCTCAGATCGCTGGCAACTCTGTCGGCTTTACGGCGAGCATCGCCGACCATGTGGCGGGCAACGCTTCCGGCCTGAACCTCGCCTCCGCCAAGATCTACGTTGACGGTATTGAGGTTGAGACTGAGGCCAGCAAGACTGCCATGTCCACCAAGTCCAAGGTGGCGCTGGAGAATGGTCAGCACCGCGTGACCTTCGAGATCGAGGATAACTGGTATAACCGTACGCAGCTGTCCTACATGATCAACATCACCGGCACCGAGGCCTCCCTGGCTGTGCTGAGTGGCCATAATGATTCCAAAGCGACTCCCGAGGTTGATTCTGTCTACTATGTGGACATCACTGCCCCGGCGGCTGAAACCGTGGCCAAGATCGAGGCGACCATCCGCCTGAACACCGCAAACACCTGGGAGCTTGAGCACATGATCGTGGCCCCCGGCTATACTGTGGAGTACACCAGGCTGGATGCGAACCGCGAACTGACTGCGACGGCCCGCAGCGTGGACATCCACTCTGTGGAGAATGCTGTCCGTATCACCCTGACCCGCAACGATGACTGCGCGCTGACCGGCGAACAGACGCTGCTGAGCATTCCTGTGCGTGTCTGGTCCTGGGATGGCTTCAACAACGTGACGGAGCAGCCCGAACCGGCTCCCGCCAACAAGCCCACTGTGACGATTGATGTCACGATCCTTTCCGGTTCTGTTGAAGACCTGAACGGTGAGGCCAGCCATTTCGGTGGCAGCATGTCTGTTGCTACCACGATGGTGGGCGATCCGACGGTGGGCGATTACCACGTGCATACCGTTGTTGCCCTGGAGGATCAGGCGGCTACCTGTACTGAGGATGGCTACACCGGCCGTACCTACTGTGAGAGCTGTTGCTCTGTGATTGAGTGGGGCGAGACGGTGCCGGCGACGGGGCATGTTGAGACCTACCTGGAGAGCAAGGATCCCACCTGCACTGAGGCTGGCTACATTGATCGTGAGATCTGTGAAGCTTGCGAGACTGTGGTGAACCCCGGTACGGAGCTTGAACCCAAGCATACTGCCACCCGTGTGGACGACCAGCTGGTCTGTACTGTGTGCGGTGAGGGGATCACTGGTTCTGGCCTGTTTGAGGCTGACGGCGACTATTACTACCTGATTGCTGGCAACATCATGAGCGGCTGGCATCAGATTGATGGTGACTGGTACTACTTCCGCAGCAGCACGAAGAAGGCTGCGCAGGGTACGGTGCATCATCAGTATGGCAGCGTTGCTTTTGATCTGACCTACGAAAACGGCAAGCTGCTCAGCGGCGTGTGGGTTGAGGTGGACGGCGGCATGCGCTACTATTACGGTCCGGCGTTCTACAGCACGGCTTGGGCTGAGATTGACGGTGCCAAGTACTACTTCGATCAGTATGGTGC
>JBGVOA010000100.1:0-4729 GCA_045126095.1 Christensenellales bacterium
CCCCAAGGTCATCTCTCAGGGTCCCAGCCTGTGTATCTTCCAGAAGAGCAATCCTCAGGAAGTCATCGCCTCCTGGCTGTTCCTGAAGTATCTGACCACCAACGTTGAGTTCCAGGCCGAGTTCTCCATGGCTTCCGGCTATGTGCCCGTCCTGAAGAGCGTTGCCGATCATCCCGCTTACGCCGACTTCCTGGCCAGCGCTAACGGAGGCGACTTCATTGCTGCCCTGTCCGCCAAGGTTTGTCTGGCCCAGCAGGACGCTTACTACACCTCTCCTGCCTTCAACGGCTCCTCCACCGCCCGCGACGAGGTTGGCGAGCTGCTGACCAAGTGCCTGGTTGAGCAGGCTGCCGACGTGGACGCGATGATCGAGGCCGCCTTCGAGCAGGCTGTGACCAACTGCGAGTCCGACTTCTAATAGCAACCCGACCGGAGCAAGACCAACATGCAGAAAAGCATTTCTCTTCTCCTCTGCCTGCTGCTGATGCTGCTGTGCCTCCCCGCGAGCGCAGAAACCCCTGCGGAGCCTGTTGACTACGCAGGGCAGCTGCGGCTGAACATGGCCTCGGAAACGGTGAAGACAGAGGCGGTCGTCAAGACCTTCATCGACGGCGACACCACCCACTTCACCGTCTCCGGCGGCGTGACGGACACGGGCGTGCTCAAGGCGCGCTACCTGGCCGTCAACACCCCCGAAATCACCGGTAAGATTGAGGAATACGGCAAGAAAGCGGCGGATTTCACCCGCGAGAAGCTCTCCTCCGCCGTATCCATCATCATCGAATCGGACGACAGCCGCTGGAATCTCGATTCCACGGGCGAGCGTCACCTGGTCTGGGTATGGTACAAGCCTGCCGAGGGCACGGAATACCGCTGCCTCAATCTGGAGCTGCTGCAAAACGGCCTGTGCATCGCCAATTCCACGGCGAACAACCGCTACGGCAGCACCTGCATGTCGGCGCTGAGCCAGGCGCGCAGCCTGAAGCTGAACGTCTACTCCGGCCAGAAGGACCCTGACTTCTACTACGGCGACGCGATCGAAATGACCCTGCGCGAGCTGCGCACCAACCTTGCCGAGTACAACGGCAAGAAGGTTGCCTTCACCGGTGTGGTGACGATGAACAGCAGCAACGCTGTGTACGTCGAGCGCCACGACGCTGAGTCCGGGCTGTACTTCGGCATGTCCGTCTATTACGGCTACGGCCTCTCCGGCACGGGTCTGAGCATCCTGAACGTGGGCAACGAAGTCCGCATCGTGGGTACGCTGCAGTACTACGAGGCGGGCGGCACCTGGCAGGTCTCCGGCCTTTCCTACCGGATGATGAAGCCCAAGGATCCCGGCAACATCCAGAAGCTCTCCGAGGGCCATGCCCCCGCTTACGTCCTCACCGCTGTCGACACCTTTGCCAACGGCATGGTCACCCTGCGCGATGAAACCGGCGAGAGCACCTTCCCCTACGCAGAGCTGGCGACGGCCACCTCCATCCAGATGCAAGGCCTTGCCGTTCGCCACGTCTACACCACCGATAACGAGGATTCCTCCTCAAACGGCGCGATGACCCTCACCTGTGAAAAGGACGGCGTGACCATCTACGTCCGCACCGCTGTGCTCACCGACGCCAGCGGCGCACGTGTGACCGCCGAAGCTTTCCAGGGCAAGACCATTGACGTCTGCGGTGTTGTGGACTACTACGATGGTCAGCACCAGATCAAGGTGCTCACCATGAACAACATCACCATTCACGACTGACGCAAACAAAGGAGTTATCACCATGAAGAAACTGATCGCTCTTCTTGCGCTGCTGGCCCTGTGCTGCACGGCCTGCATCGGCTTTGCCGAGGAGATCGCGGACGCTGACCTGCTCGCTGCCCGCTCCTACCTGCGCATGATGTACAAGAACAGCCCCGAGACCACCATGGTGGACTATGACGTGGTTGGCGTGCTGAACATCGGCGGCGTTGAGTACCCCGTGACCTGGTCCGCTGACTCCGATACCATCAGCTTCATCGTCAACGAGAACAAGACCGTCACCGTCAACGTGGACGAGCGCAACCCTGAGGAGGTCTTCTACGTCCTCACCGGTACCATCTCCAACGCTGCCGGCGAGACCGTGTCCGTGTCCTTCAACCACCGCGTGCCTGCCGCGATGATCCTGGACGGCCTGTCCTACGAGGAGATCGTTGCTGCGGCCTACACTCTGGAAGACGGCCTGGCCATGGAAGAGCCCCAGCGCCTGTGCGGCACCATCATCCGCATCCCCACCGCCTACTCTGAGCAGTATGGCAACATCACCGTCGACATCCAGATCGGCGACCTGACCGAGCAGCCCATCCAGTGCTACCGCCTGTGCGGCGCTGGCGTTGAGGCCCTGAAGGTTGGCGATGTGATCACTGTCGAGGGCATCCTGAAGAACTACAAGGGCACCATCGAGTTCGACAAGAACTGCCAGCTGATCGGCATGGGCAACATCCCCTCCCAGAAGGGCTACCTGGACGCTGCCTATGCGCTGGAGGATGGCGCTTCCATGCCCAACCCCACTGCGCTGGAGGGCGAGATCATCGCCATCGACACCGCCTGGTCTGAGCAGTACGGCAACATCACCGTGACCATCGTCTGCGACGGCAAGACCGAGCAGCCCATCATGTGCTACCGCCTGACCGGCGAAGGCGCTGCCACCCTGGCTGTGGGCGACAAGATCGGCGTGTACGGCTCCATCAAGAACTACAAGGGCACCATCGAGTTCGACAAGGGCTGCAAGCTGATTCCCTTCGGCTCTGCTGCTGACGTCCGTACCCTGCTGAACGCCTACACCCTGGAGGACGGCATGGCCATGGAAGACGCCGCTACCCTGACCGGCGTGATCATCCGCATCCCCACCGCCTACTCCGAGCAGTACGGCAACATCACCGTTGACATGGTGATCGCTGGCATCGGCGAGATGCCCGTGCAGTGCTACCGCCTCTCCGGCGAGGGCGCGGCTGAGCTGGCCATCGGCGATACCATCACCGTCACCGGCACCATCAAGAACTACAAGGGCACCATCGAGTTCGACAAGGGCTGCACGCTGGACGCCGTTGTGAAGGCTGAGTAATCCAATCGCCTGTTATGGGCATGGGCCGTGTTCCGCAAGGGACACGGCTTTTTTGCATGCAAAAGGAGCCGCGTCCTCGCCTTCCGGCATGGATGCGGCTCCCTTCACTGCGCAGTTATTGCAGCTTTTCGAACACATCACGGGCAGTGCGGTCAATGGTCAGCGGGGTGACGGAAATGTGGCGATAATGCAGCACCGCATCCGTATCCAGCTTTTCATCATTCCGGGTGACCCACACGGGCTTGCCCAGCGGGGTGTACATATTGTTCTCCAGCGGTCCGAAGTCGTCGGAGTAGTAGGGCCCTCCCTGCCGGGTGATGCGGAACTCGCCCGTCGTGCCGATGGGGATGTTGACGTTCCACAGCGGGCAGCGGCTGAACAGGTTATGCTCCGTCAGGTAGGCCCACATGCTGTCCAGATGGGCCATCGCGTCATCGAAGGATTCCGGATCGGTAGAGAGCGCAAGGCCGCGCGTGCCCAGCGCACCGGCCTCGAACACCGCGCTGACCGTACCGGAATACATGATGTCCTGGCCGATGTTGAGCCCGCGGTTCACGCCGGAGATGACCAGGTCGAATTTCTCATGCAGGCCCAGAATGGCAAAGCGGATGCAGTCCGCCGGGGTGGAATCCACGGCCCACGCGCGGGCTGCGCCGGGCACCTGCGTCTCTTTGGCCTCAAAGGGCTTGTGGATCTCGATCGCATGGGACTTGGCGCTCTGCTCCACCTTGGGCGCAAACACCCACACCTCGCCCAGCCTCGAGGCCCACTGCACCAGGCGGCGCAGGCCCTCGCCCTGAATGCCGTCGTCGTTGGTGATTGCAATTTTCATAGCCATCCGTCGTGCTTCTCCTTATACTCCTTCACGCGCTTGTCCGCATCCGCAATCAGCGCGTTCATCTCGTCGCGGCTGTAGACCGTTGCGCCGCTGGCGCAGGCATGTCCGCCGCCATTGTATTCCTCCGCCAGGTTGTTGATCACCATGAAGCGCGAGCGCAGGCGGACGCGGATGTTCTCCTTCGTCTCGATGAAGGCCATCCAACACAGCACGCCCTTGATACCGCTGAGGTATCCCACGGCGTTGCTGGCCTCCTCGTGGCTCAGGCCGAAGCGCAGACGGGTGGCCTCGTCCACCAGGATGTACGCCGCGCCGTTCTTCGTCACCTTCATGTTTTCGTAGACCCAGGAGGTGAAGCGCAGCGCCTCCGGCTCCTTGAGGTACAGATGGGCATAGAGCGTCTCCGTGTCGATGCCCTGGTCGAGCATCAGGCCCGCCAGACGCATCGTGTCGCCCTTCACGCCCTCGTACATGAAGCGCCCGGAGTCCGTCACCATGCCGGTGTACAGGCAGGTCGCGCCATGTTTACTGATGCACAGCCGATCGCGGAAGGCCTCGTAGAAGGCCGCTATCATCTCGCACGCCGAGGAGCGCTCCTCCTCCACCCAGCTGATGTCACCGTAGTGGTCGCGGTCGATGTGGTGGTCGATCTTGATGACCTCGCGGCAGAGCACGAATTTGGGGTTGCTGACCCGCTGGGGGCTGGCCACGTCAATCACCACACCCAGCGCGTCCTCGTACAGGGCGTTTTCGTACCGGGTATAGCCAGCGGGCATATCGTCGTCCGTCTCATCATCCG
>JBGVOA010000101.1:0-2177 GCA_045126095.1 Christensenellales bacterium
CCCTCCATAGGCATTGGGTTCTGCATGTACTGCGTCTCAAACACGAATCGGTTTATCTCCCTGAGTTTGTACAGCTCCGGAAGTGTGTGCTTGAACTCCCAAAGCGCATGCTCACCAGCCTCATCTGTGATTATGGCAGGCAGCGAGAGCACCCGCCATTCCCCTGGCTCTTTCTCCAGCAGATAACCTGTTAGGTCGTGCTTGTGCGTGCGCTGCATGATGATGACGATGGGCGTGTTGCGTGAGTTCACGCGGTTACGGATGGTCGTCTCGAAGCGATCGTTTATCTTCTCCCTGCGGGCGTCTGACAGGGCGTCCTCTGGTTTTATCGGGTCGTCGATGATGATCGCACCAGCGAAGCGCTGCGTGGCAATCTGCCCAATCTCCTCGTCAAGCTCATCAGTAGCGCCGGCACCGAAGCCGGTGATCTGTCCGCCTGTGCTTGTGGCGTACACTCCCCCTCCGTCGGTGGTGGTCCACTTCTTCTTGGATCGTGATGACTGAGAGAGCTCGATGTACGGGAAGATCCTGCGGAACTCATCATGCAGGATCAGCGAGCGCACTGTCTCGCTGTTATCCCTTGCAAGGTCGTCGGAATAGCTCAGATGCACGAACTTGGATGATGGGTTCACCGCCAGCCCGTAACTGATGAACATCTTGACGGCTATCTCACTTTTTCCGTAGCGAGGCGGCATGTTTATGATGAGCTTGCGGCATTTGCCCTCTGCCACCTCCTGAAGGGCCGCTATGATTTGGTCGTGATGCCATGAGACGATGAACTTCTTCTTGTACATCGCCTTGAAGAAATGCCGAGCGAACCTCTCCAGGCTCGAAAGGCAGTAGGCCCGTATGTAGTCATCGCCTGTCATTCCTCATCGATGATCTTCTTCGCTTCCTCGATGGAGCGCGGAACTATCAACGGCTCACCGTTCTTTCCTGTTATCTCGGTGCGCTCAGTATATCCGCGATGCTTGAGCTTTGTCTTGCAGTAGAAGATAGTCGCTGATGTGTCTCCAGCCTCAACAAGCTCCATCAGCTTGCTCTCCACCTTATCTCCCTGCATGTTCAGGATATGGTCGACAGCTGCCTTGTATGACTCATCATCCATCATCCAGTTGCGGTGTGTGTTGTACCGTATGCCGACCTCATCGCAGGAAATGTTTATGAGGCCCTTGTTTCTCTTCAGTGCCTCCAACATCCGGACCTTGTTTGTCCGCGTCCGTTCCTGCTCTTTTTTAGTGTCTAAATTTGTTAAGTTTTCATTCATAGTAGTTTAGTCTGAAATCCGTAAAACGCTATCAGGATGGAGTCGGCGTTCTTCAGCGTCACCTTCACGCCTGGGAAGTATTGCTGAGCCGCCCCTTTCATCCTGTTCTTATGCTCCGTCTTGCTCTCCCCTTTCCTGGAGAGTAGTCCGAGCGCCTTCTGCCACCTCTGCGGCGTAACGTCGAAGAACGGTATGCCGGCAGCTGTGAGTGCCATCTGCAGCTGCCCGTACCCCTCACCGAACTTGAACGTCGAGGCCACGCCCTGCCCTGGCATTGCACCGACCCTCTCAAGCCACGCCACGCAGTCAGCCTTGTACTTGCTGATCGTCTGCCAAAGGTCCTGCAACGTCGCGGGCATTGGCACGCTCTCCACCACCTCGAAGTCGGAGGAGAGCACCGTGATGCCTCCAGCCTGCCCAGGGTCAATTCCCATGTACCTCATCCTTACCTCCTTGGTTGTACGCGTACAGCGCTACCCATCCGATGCCGCCGCAAGCCACAAGGAAGGTGGTGCCTACATATCCGAGCAGCCAGCCAGCTGCGTCCGCCGCACCTGCGAGGTTCATCATCCAGTAGATGACGGCACAGATGAACATGAGCAAGCTGATGATGCCCATGATGAACAAAATCCAGTTTAATGCGATAATAGCCTTTTTCATTTTTCCTTCAGTTTTAGTTCGATTCTCAACGCGTCAGGAGATTCCTGGTTCCGTACATAGCGATACGCCTCACGAAAGCTCATGCCGCAAGACACGAGCCAAGATACATAGCGGTGACGTGCGACGATGACATCAGCCATCGCCTTCCTCAGTTGCTTGTAGTAATCTTCCTCACCCATTTTTTTATTTCAAAGTTAATTAAAATCTTGCCATTTGGCAACGTGCCTGGAGGGTGAATCGGACACCCCTT
>JBGVOA010000102.1:0-5074 GCA_045126095.1 Christensenellales bacterium
ATTAGCCATCAATGCAAGCCGGGGGAGGAAATGCCCCTGTCAAGCGAGCGCCAATGCAAACATTGGCCGATGTCGGTGTAAACCGCCGATCACAGTTCACATCAGCAGGAGGTGAAAGAAGTTGCCGAATATCAAGTCTGCCAAGAAGCGCGTTAAGGTTACCGCCAAGAAGACCCTGCGCAATCGTATGGTGAAGAGCGCCCTGCGTACTTCCGTGAAGAAGTTCGAGGCTGCCGTTGCTGCCGATCCCGCGACCGCTCAGGTCCAGCTGACTGCTACCACCTCCGCGATCGATAAGGCTGCGGCGAAGGGCGTTATGCACAAGAACGCTGCCAACCGCAAGAAGGCCCGTCTGGCCAAGCAGCTGGCGAAGGCTGCTCAGTAATTGCCTTGCAAAGCAGGAGTTTCACCCCATCCGAGAAATCGGGTGGGGATTTTTTTGCGCCTGTGAACCGGGAAATCACGGAAATATGTTTGGGAAAATTCATAAACCCTGCAAGAATGTTCCGCCTTCATCCGTCTTATAGGTGTACGAGCGAAACACAAAAGCGGCTTTTCTCAATCGCCAGGCAGGAAACTGCGGCGGAGAAGCCGAATATATGATATCAACCGTATGGAAGGAAGGAACAACAATGAAGCGACTGACGGCATTGCTCCTGATCCTGGCACTGGCGCTGAGCCTGCTGGCGCCCCTGGCAGCCCAGGCGGCTTCCTATGCCACGGCGACGGTCAAGGGCGGCTGGCTGCGGCTGCGCGCCGAGCCCTCCTACTGGGCGGAGACGATCTCGGCCTACTACACCGGTACCAATGTGACCATCCTGGGCGGCTCCGGCTCCTGGTATCATGTGTCCACCCCCGATGGCAAGACCGGCTATATGCACTCGGATTACCTGACCATCACCGGTTCCATTACCGGCGGCCAGCTGGATGAAAACACCCAGGCCTATGTCACCAGCCAGAACGGCAAGTCCGTCCGCATGCGCACGGGCCCGTCCACCAGCTACTCCACCATCGCCTCCTACGCGGTGGGCACGCCGGTGACCATCCTTATTTCTGGCGACGACTGGTGCAAGGTGCGCATCAACGGCCGCACCGGCTATATGATGACCGAGTTTATCACCACCACCCAGGTCAGCAACCCCGGCTCCGGAAGCACGCAGGGCTACACCGCGTACGTCACCAGCCGGAATGGCCTGAGCGTCAACCTGCGCAGCGGGGCCGGTAAGGGCTATTCCGCCATTGCTTCCTATCCCGTGGGCACCCAGGTGAATGTGCTGGAGTGGGGCAACACCTGGAGCCGCGTCCGCGTCAACAACGTGACCGGCTACATGATGACCGAGTTCCTCACCACCAGGGCGCCCGTTGTGGTGACCAGCGTGGTGCTCAGCGACAACTCTGTCTGGCCGGGCGAGACGCTCTATGCCACCGTGGTGCCCTCCGGCGCGTCCGTGAGCTATGAATGGCTCAATGACCGCGGTGCGCGCCTGGGCAGCGGCAGCAGCTACACGGTGCAGAACAGCGACGCAGGCCGGCGTATCCGCGTGCGGGTGACCGGCGTGTCCGGCACGGGCGGCTCGGCGGTATCCGGCTGGGCGACCGTGCAGGGCAACGGCTCCGTGATTACCGGCTACACCCTGACCGGCGTGACCATCAGCGATACTACCCCCACTGTGGGCCAGACGCTCACGGCGACCCTGACTCCCGCCGGTGCGACGGCTAACATCAGCTGGTTCCGCGATGACGGTGTTTATGTGGCCAGCGGCAGCGCCTACACCGTGCATTCCACCGACGAGGGACGCCGCCTTTACGCCTGGGCCGAGGGCACCGGCAACACCGCAGGCAGCGCGACCAGCAGCTATACCTCGGCTGTGACGGCGGCTCCGGCGGCCAACCTGACCCTGCGCAGCGTTTCCATCAGCGACACCACCCCCACCGTGGGCCAGACGCTGACGGTGAATTTCAGCCCCGCGAACGCCACGGCGGACGTGACCTGGTACCGCTCCAACGGCAGCGTGGCGGGCTATGGCGCCAACTACACCGTGCAGCAGAGCGATCTGGGCAGCAGCCTCTACGTCTATGCGGTGGGCAACGGCAACACCCGCGGCTCGGCGGTCTCCAGTGTGACGGGCAAGGTCACCGGCGGCTCCGTCAGCCAGACCTCCCGCATCAACAGCGCCACCATCAGCGACATGACCCCTTCCGTGGGCCAGACGCTGACCGTCACCGTTGATCCGGCCGGCGCGACGGCGCTGATCACCTGGTATCGCGACGATGACGTGATCCTCGGCTACGGCAGCACCTACACGGTGTCCTCCGCCGATGCGGGCCATTCGCTCTACGTCTGGGTGGAGGGCCTGGGCAGCACCACCGGCAGCTGCACCAGCCGCGTCACGTCCCCCGTCACCGGCGGCGTGGCGACCCGCACTGACTTTGGCTGGTAACAAACGAATCCACGGCGCGTCTGTCCCCCAAAAAGGCAGGCGCGCCTTTTGCAAGGAGGCACAACCGATGAAGCCCGCATGGCACTACCGTCCGGCGCAGAACTGGATTAACGACCCCAATGGCCTGGTGCACTACCATGGCTGGTACCACATGTTCTATCAGTACAACCCGCATGGCGACCAGTGGGGCGACATCCACTGGGGACACGCTCGCTCCCGCGATCTGCTGACCTGGGAGACCCTGCCCATCGCCCTCACGCCGGACGCGGCCAGGGGCGAGAAGCACTGCTTCTCCGGCGGCTGCTGCAAGGATGAGGCAGGCCAGCCCCACTTCTTTTACACCAGCATCGGCGATGAGGCGGACGGGCGCGGCGCTTTCGACGGCGCGCAGCAGTGGTTCGCCGAGGCGGCGGACGACGATTTGCTGCGCCTCACGCAGATGGACGAGGGCGCGCTGACCACCGCTCTGCATCCGGATGTGCCCGTAAAGGACTGGCGCGATCCCTGCGTGGTACGCCACGGCGGACAGTACCTGATGGCGCTGGGCGGCTGTGTCGAGGGGCGCGGCTGCGTGCTGCTCTACACCTCGCCGGACATGCGGGCGTGGACGTACCGGCACATCCTGGCGCAGGCAGACGTGGCGGACGGCGTGCCGTGGGAGTGCCCGAACCTGTTCTTCCTGGAGGACAAGGCCTGCGTGATCTATTCTCCATGCGCCGAGGTGCATGTGAAAACCGGCACGCTGGACGGTGAGCTGCGCTTCTATGAGGAGCGGGATGAGATCCTCGACCCCGCCGCCCGCGACGGCTTCTACGCACCGCAGGTCTTCGCCGACGACGCGGGCCGCACAATCGTCATCGGCTGGATGCCGGAGTGCGACAACGTCCCCCACAAGGGCTGGTCGGGCGTGATGAGCCTGCCGCGCGTGCTGACCCTGGACGCGGATGGCCTGCACGGCGAGCCTGTACCCGGGGCGGAAAGCCTGCCGGGCGTGCGGCGCTTCACCGTCCGCCGGGAGGAGCTGCCTGCCGAGTGGACGCTCCACCGCAGCGCTGACGGCGGGGAGGAGACCATCCTCTCCCTGGGCGCGGACGGCACGTTGCTGCTTAGCCGCGACCACTCTTCAAAGGATGAGCGACCCTCGAAGCGGCCCATCGTGCGCAGCGTTCCCCTGCGGGAGGTCAACGACGTGTTTGTCGCCGTGGACGGCTCGGCGGTGGAGTGCGCGGTGAATGGCCGCTGGCTGTCGGGGCGGATCTACCCGACGGAATGAGGCAGCCCCAAAACAGAACGAACCTCCGCAGGACGCGTGCTCCTGCGGAGGTTTTGCGTTACTCGGCGGCTTCGGTCATCAGGCCCCAGCGGATGCCGAACCGGTCGACGAACACGACGCGGGCGGCGCTGTATCGGGTGGCTTCAAGGGGGTAGATGACCGTGCTGCCCTCGCGGATGGCGGCCCAGGCGCGATGGACCTCCTCCTTCGTGTCGAACATGAGGGTGAGGAAGTTTTGATAGCATGTGGTGAAGGCGACGTCTGCGTGGTCGCTCATGATGATGCGCTGGCCGTCCAGCAGGAGCTCGGCGTGGTAAACCCAGTCCAGCTGATCCTCACGCAGGAGGGGAATGTACGCCGGGTCCTTCGCGTCGCGGTAGGTGATCAGGCAGGCGACGGTTCCGCCGAAGGCCTCCGCGTAGGCGTGGATGGCCTCGCGGCACTGACCGGCGAAGTTCAGGGTGGGGGTGATCTTCATGGGCGGGCCTCCTTGTCAGATCGCGCCGAAATTCTTCAAATAGGTGATGTGCTTGAGCACGATGTGCCCCTGCCACCACACGCGCGCGACGGCGAACTCGTCCCTGTACTCGTTGTACCACTGCCACGGCACGGGCCACGCGCCGTTCGCCTGCTGGGAGTCGATGAGGAAGCGGCACTCGGCCTGCGCGGCTTCAGCAATCAGGGGGTAGAAGGGGTGCGCGGGGCCGTCGATCAGGTCGGTGGGGCGGTCAACGTATTCCACGCCGTACTTCGTCAGGTCGGTGCATATGCACAGGGGGACGGCCTCGTGCAGGCGGACTTCCAGGCGGTCAAGGCCGTCCACCGCATGGCCCTTGGCGCAGCGCAGCAGCTGCATGAACAGGAACAGGACGTGCTTGTCGCCCACAGGGGCCTGGGCCAGCAGCCAGTCGATGGCCTCCTGGGCGATCGCGAGGCCCTTGCGGTACAGGGCGGAATTGCGCGCTGCGTAGCGCAGGATGAAGGCGGCCAGCGCGGCGGTGGGGTTGTAGTTGAATGCTTCCTTGTCCTCCCAGGTCCACCAGATGGCGCGGGGGTGATCGTTGTTGGACGGGATGGAGCCGGGCCACTGCCGGTGGGCCTCGTCGAAGTCCTTGCCGCTGTCCAGGTAGCGCAGGATACCCTTGACGACGGGGTGACCGGCGGGCGCGTCAATGTCGAAGAGGATGGCGGTGGCGGTCTGCGTCGTCAGCGGGGAGGACGCGGGGTTCCAGTTGTCCGCCTCCAGTGCGTGGCCGAAGCCGCCGTCCTCATTCTGGTAGGCGGCCAGCGCGGTCAGGACGCCCTCGACGCTGCCGCCCTCAAAGCGGTGCTGCCAGAGCGCCAGCTCCAGTGGACGGGC
>JBGVOA010000103.1:0-1310 GCA_045126095.1 Christensenellales bacterium
CCTGCGCGCTGGATTCTCCGGCGGGGATGTGTTATGATAAAGGCACAGCGCTGAAGAATGCACAGGAGGGAATCGGAATGGAGATCATGGCAAGGACGATTGCGCAGCTGCGCCGGGAGCGTGGCCTGACGCAGGATGCACTGGCGGAGCGCATCGGCGTGTCCCCGCAGACGGTGAGCAAATGGGAAAACCAGGCGACCTGCCCGGATGTGGCGCTTCTGCCCGTGCTGGCGGACGTGTTCGGCGTGCGGATCGACGCGCTTTTCGGCCGGGAGGAGGGGCATGCGTCCGTTACGCCGGAGCAGGCCATCGAGCGGGTGATCGAGAACGCGCGGGAGACCTTCGTGGCGGCCTGCTACGAGCCGGAACGGGACGGCCGCTTCGAGGAGCAGCTGGCGCAGTACAAGCGGGCGATGACGCTGGACGCGCGCCACCGCTCGGTGATCGAGAGCGACCGGGATGTGCTCTATTTCCGCGAGGTGCTGGGGGTTATGGCGCTGCGCAGGCCGGCAGACGGCTGGAACACGCTCTTTGCCCGGGCGGACGTGGCGGACTTCCTGCGCCTGGCTGCGGACGACGACTTCCGCCGGGCGATGCAGGCGATCATCAGCCGCCGCATGCTGACCTTTACGCTGCCGTCGCTGGCGAAGCAGTGCGGGATTGATGACAGCACGTCTTTGAGGGATAAGCTGCTGGGGAGCGGGATGTTCACGCAGCGGCAGCTGGTGATCGACGAGGCGCCGCTGACCTACTACGAGATGACCGTGGGCGAGGGCAAGCTGTTCCTGCTGTATGCGGCGCTGGCCTTTGCGCAGGAGCTGGTGGACTATCAGGGGGTGCACTATTGCTTCTTCGGCAACATGAATTACTTCACGCCATAAAGAGGGGAGCGGGCCGATGTGGCTCGCTCCCTTTATGTCGTCACGGAATACAGATGACAGCGCCCTGGGTGAAGTCGCTGGGCAGGAGGCAGGGGTTGAGGGAAAGCAGCCGCCCGCGGGTCACGCCCAGGTCAGCGGCGATGGTGTCCAGCGTTTCACCGGCCAGGATGGTGTAGGGCTGGGTGCCGCTGCACACCTGGCGGGTGCCGTGGGGCGGGGCACAGTAGGTCTGTCCGGCGATGAGGTAACCGGGGGAGAGGCGAGGGTTGGCGGCGCGCATGGCCCGGTAGCTGACGTTGTGCTTCACCAACAGGTCGGCGTAGGTCTCCCCGGCGGTGACGGCGGTGCGGGTGTAACCGGCGGGGCAGGCAGGCTGCGTCGGCACGATGACGATGGGCGGCGTGCTGGGCCGGGAGGGCAGATCAGGCG
>JBGVOA010000104.1:0-2505 GCA_045126095.1 Christensenellales bacterium
ACACTGAGCTTCTCCTGCTCCATGTTTTTGACGAAACGGGGCATCCGGTTAAAATACGTCCGGGCCGGGGCTTGCCTGTAATAGTCTTCCCTGTTGATCTCAGGCGCTTCCACCGCGCCAATGTCCCTGCGGTTGATCTTCACCCGGCGGTCCGGACTGTTGCAGCACAGAATGTCCGGCAGGAAGATCATCCGCATCCCCATCAGGAACAGCATATCACCCATTCGCAGACCGCCACCCTCAAACAGAGCGCCGTTCACATAAACAAGGCCAGCGGCCTTTTCCACCTTAGCCGACCAGGCCTTTCCATCATAGCGCAGGGTGAGGTGATGTCCGGCCACATGGGGATCATCATACACGATGTCGCACCCTGCATCCGCGCCCACCTGCAATGTGATCGCCCCTGGCATGAGCATATAGCCGTATTTCTGCCTGTCCCGCGTTTTATCCTCGGCATAAATGGTCACCGGCTGCTGATCCTTGCGGCACAGCACCTTGATCAGCATCCGGCTCTCCAGCCTCGTCACATCACGCAGCAGGCGCGCGCCCATTTCCACCAGGCTCCAGCCTTCGGGTGTACCAACGGCCATCAGCAGCGGCTCATCATCCGATGGCCGCCTGATCAGGTGACGTCCCTCGGCACAATCCGGCAGAGTCATGGAGGCGCATCTTTTCCCCTCAAATATCGTCAGTATCATTGGTTTCACCATCCGCTTCCACAGGCGGCGCCGCCCAGGTTATGTCTGGCCCTTCCTCATCAAAGATCGCGTCGCTGAGCTGGACTTCCACGCCCATTAACCGCTGCTCCTCCGCCCGAAGCGCTTCCAGCTGCTGGCTGCAGCGCTGCACAATCTGTTCCATCTGCTCCGCAGCCAGCGCATCCTCCGGAGTCAGGATGCTCATGCGCTGCAAACACGCTCTGTTGTACGCCAAAGCGCTGCTGCAATCGTTCATCCTGGCACGGACGCGGTTCAGCTCCTCCGTCCGCTGCATTTCATCCACTTGCGGTGCAGGAGCATTCACACTCGTATCGATCAGCCCTGCCAGCGTGGCATCGTCCTTCACCGGGCCAAGCTGCGCCACCGCATTCAGCGCCGAACGCACCTCGTCCTCATCGCCACAGCGCGCTACGCCATACACGGCATACAGGAACTCCACCAGCGCCTTGCTGCGGGAGGGGAAAGCCTTTTCCACCCCATCGGTATAGGCCAGCAGCGCTGCCGGAAGCTCCCGGCTCATGCAATGGCGAAACTCCGGCATGGGGTCCGCCATACACATGGAGGCCGTGAAGCGGCCTTGGTTGACCTTGCTCTCCGGCATCGGCCAGGCGAACTCGCCCGCCCGGCTGATGGTCAGCACCTCCCCATCGCCGATCTGCACGGCCAGGTAAAATTCCTGCGTTACCAGCAGCGCCGCCAAGGTGGTGCCATAGGGAATCCATTGACCCCGATCATCTGTCAGCGCGGCATATTCCGCCTCGTCCAGCAGCGCTTTCTGTTCCAGCAGCTCTTCGCTGGTCCATGCCCGATTTGCAGCATCCGCCTCCACCGACTGCCGCCATTGGAGAAGAATATTCTGCTTCAGGAGCTGCACCTCTGTCTCCGTGGGCAGGTTGCCTGTCGCGACGCCCTGGGCAAAGCGCTCCAGGCAATCACAGGCTGCCACGCAAGCCAGCTCTGACCCGGTCTGCGAGCGGAAATGCTTGCGGCTGCCATGTCCATCGGCGGCGGCGGCGATCCAATAGCCCGCGCCCTCCCGGCACGCAGAGGCGTCCTGACAGGGCAGATCGCGGCTGATATGCGTACCTCCCCTGCTGCTCACGCCGAACTTGCTCCACATCGCGCGTTCCTCCGTTTTTCTCAGTCCACCAAAGAGCCGAATATCTGATCCGTGTCGTCAAAAATGCCGTTGTTCTTGTCTGTGTTTCCACCCACGGACACCATAGAGGTCTGCACCTGGGAGGCACGGATCGCCACATACTGGATCAGGCTGCACAGTGCCTCGCCTTCGTCCGCATAGCGGACATTCTTCGCATCACCGGTAAAACTGCTCAGCAGCCGCGCCACACTTTCGCTTCTCGCTTCCTCACCAACAGCAATGGCGAACCTGGCTGCTTGCTTAAACCAGCCATTGCGGCTCAGGCGTGCCAATGCATCGGGGTATTCCGCCACATCCGTGGGCTCGCCATCGGTAATGAACAGAATCACCGGCGCGAAGTACTCACCCACGTCCGGATCCATAAAGGCGTTCCTGCTCAGCTTTTCCCGCAGCTTATCAAAGGCAGGACCGAAGTTGGTCAACCAGGGCTGTGCCTGGATTTTGGTGAACACAAAGTCATCCAGCAACACCGGCCTGGGTGTGGGCCACTCCGCCTCTTCCGAGAACTCCATCAGCCCCACCTTGATCACCGCATTGGCCTCATCCCGGCGCGTGAGTTCCTTGAAGATATTCTCCAGCGCGTAATTCACCATGCCAATGCGCTGCCCCCTCATACTGCCGGAAACA
>JBGVOA010000105.1:0-2146 GCA_045126095.1 Christensenellales bacterium
CCTCGCCGAACTGCACGTTGCTGTCCGGGTCGAGGACGCCGCTCTTCTGCATGGCGGCCACGTCCTGCGTGCCCTTGTCAACCGGCTGACCGCGCTCGATGAGGATGGGGTTCGCGCCGGATTGCGCCAGGGTCAGCGCGGCAAAGAGGCCTGCGGGGCCCGCGCCCACCACCACCGGTGGACGGGAGAAGGCGGGCTTGTCCAGCTTGGGCAGAACCGGCGGATTGACGCGGTTGGCCGTACCGGGCTTCATGCGCTTGAGCCATGCATCCTCGTTTTTGAGCTTCACGTCCACGGAAAGGACGAAGTGCACGTCGCCTTTGTCGCGCGCATCTACGGACTTTTTTGCCAGGGTCAGGGAGATGAGCTGATCCGCCGGGACGCGCAGCTTGCGCAGCACGGCTTCGGTCAGCAGGGGCATGTCCCAGGAAAGGGGCATGGATAGGTTATCAAGTCGAAGCATAAGACACCTCAGATTGGATTGAATAGCTGCTCTCACAAGCCACACGCGCGTACACTCAAAAGAAAAGTTAAGAAAGATCGCGAGAATGGGTGTCGAGAGGGCTGAAAGCCCTTGGCGGGTCAAGGGCAGAGTCCTTGCAGGGTCCAGGGGCAGTGCCCCTGGCGGCCTCACATGCGCTGATCGCGCTGGAGGATGGCGCCGTGGCCGGGGAGGATCAGCCAGCCCTGGCCGTCCATCATATCCTTGAGGGTGCGGAGGATGGGGCGGTACTTCGCGCTGTCCTGGTTGACGGAGCGGGCGAGGTAGGGCGCGAGCTGGTTGAATTCCTTCTGGGGGGCGGTGCAGTCGCGGGCGTTGATGTAGTCGTCGCCGGTGATGGCGATACGGTGTGCATCGTCCAGCAGCACCGTTTCGCCGGGGACGTGGCCGCCGTTGCCCTGCAGGACGGTGAAGTGCATGTCCGCAAAGGTGAACGTACCGATCTGGCTCAGGGGCTTTCCATCGTTGGCGGGCTGGCTGTCCAGATGGCGCAGGCGGCGCAGCTGGGGCGGCTCATAATCGGCGATGAGGTTCGACAGGCGGTAGAAGGGCAGCATGTTGGGATTTTCCTCGCGGGGGCAGGGCTGGCCCAGATGCTCGCTGGTGAAGCAGTCTGCCGTGCGCCGGGAGCACCACACCGTATCAAAATAGCTGCTGATGCCGGAGTGGTCGCTGTCGGAGTGGGTGAGGAGCATTTCGCGCCTGCGCAGGTCGATGTGCGGTAAAAGCTGACGCAGGAGGCGCATTGTCAGCCGCTTGTAGTAGCTGAAGCCGCCGTCGACGACCAGCAGCGCGCGGGTGATTTCGTCCTCCAGGACGGTAATGTTGGAGCCGCAGGGGGGCTCGATGACGGTGACATTGACCCGGTCGGTCAGGCGCTGGGCGGTGACGCGGCAGTCGTAGGCCGTGCCGCCATGATCCACCACGAAGTGGGCGAAGCGGCTGATGTAGCCGAAGGTCTTGTCCGGCGGCTCGCCCGTGTTTTCCAGCTGCTGCATGACCAGGTTGGCGTAGTAGACGAAATCGCTGGTTTGCTCCTGCGTCATGCGTAGCAGGCGACGCATTTCGTCGGCGAAGGTGAGGTAGAAAACGGTGTTGTCCAGCCGCTTTTCGCCTGCGTCGTAATCAAGGATGCGGACGGCGCAGATGGCGGACAGCTCCCGCAGGAGGCCGTCCACCGCACCGGCCTAGCCGATGTAGAGCCCCAGGCGCAGCGTGACCGTCCCGCCCTGCGGGGGCATGCTGGAAATGTAGGAGATGCTGACCTGCTGGCGGGCGAGGGCCTCGAGAATGGGGAGGATCGCGCCGGGTTTGTCATCCACGGTGAATTCCGCCAGAACAATCTTGACATAGGAGGCCGTGTGCAGGAAGCCCGCGCGGGTCAGCTCGGCCTCGATGGCGGCCAGCTGGTTTTCGTCAGCCTCCACGTCCAGGAAGAGCGTGTGGGCGTCCACGGCCTTGTTGTAGCTGGCGCGCTGCATGTTGCCGCCGTGGGCCAGGATGATCCGGCTGGCCTCCAGGAATGCGCCGGTTTTGTCCGGCAGGGTGGTCATGAAGGAGCGCTTCATGGGGGCGGAACCTCCTCTCTCAGTGGACGAACAAAGCGGGGAAACGTTCCCGGGCGGTGCGGAGCCATTCGTCGCA
>JBGVOA010000106.1:0-3470 GCA_045126095.1 Christensenellales bacterium
CAAAGGACGTCTTCCATTGCGGGTTGACCTTCAGCAGCACGCTGCCCAGCAGCTCCCAGCTGCTTGTCACCATCCCGGCGACCTCCTTGCTCACACCCTTCAGCTGGTTCATCAGCGAAAAGGCGTCCGGCACAATCACAAGCTTATGGCATTCCGGCGTCACCAGGCCGGTCTTCAGCTTCATGCCCCACTGGAACAGTTCATCCACAAAGCGAACGATCTCTTCGCCGCTCAAAACGCGCACGCCCTGGGCTGCCCCCAGCCCTCCGGTTGCATCCAGGATCACCGCCTCCACACCCTGCATGGCTGCCAGCATGGCCAGGCTCCGGGCAAGTGCAGCTGTGTCGTCACTTTCGCCCACCACCTGATGCACCGCTTTCCTGTCCAACGGAAGCATCACCGGCTCAAAGCTGTCTCCATCCAGGCCAATGGGCAGAAGCAGGGGCTGGCTGCTGTTCAGGCTTTGTGCCAACAGGGCTGCATCCACGCGCTTGGGCATCAGGGCAATGGGCTTGGCTGCCTCGCCCTGCCAGGCATCCGCCAAGCTTTGGCAGAAGTCGGCGATATCCGTCCGGCTCTCGGCCGTCTGGAATTCGAAAAGCTTCTCGCCCAGGTTGATGAAACCTCTGCCACGCACAGCGTCGGGGCGCCTTCTGCCCACATAGCTCAGCAGCATGCCATAATCGTCCTCGTTGGGCATCTGCAGCACGATTCTCTGATGGAAGTGGGGCGACAGCTGGAAGTTCAGCCCTCCAGCAGTAGGCATGGTGCCTACAAAGCACACACCATATTGGGGGCCGATGCTCAGCAACTGCACCAGACGCGACATATCGCTTGCCAACTTGTTTTGCATGGCGGGCATCCCATGGATCAGCACCAGCACGGAGCAGAGCCCGGCATTGCGCAGCCGCTTCGGTACGCCGCCAGCAGAGAGCATGCCGCCCATCAGCTGCTTGCGTCGTTCGATTTCCTTCTCCAGCATCACCAACAAGCGCTGCAGCTTCTCGTCCTCCGTTTCGCCAATCACATCGCCCACCTGGGGCGCTGCCTTCAGCACGCCAAGGCCTTCATTCATGTAGTCCAGCGCATAGACGCGCAGCTCCTGGTGCGTATGGGTGGCCAGCAGATCCTGCATCATGGCCATCAGCACCATGGATTTTCCTGCGCCCAACGCGCCATAGATCATCGTATTGCGGCCGGTGTTCAGGCTCAGGCGCACCGGCAGACGACGCTGCTTGTCCGGGTCGTCCGCCTCGCCAATGAGCGCCGCCAGCTCCCCGGGCTGTTCCGTGCGGGGATACAGCTTTTGCAGCGCCGACAGCTCCTGCGCCTCCAGAGGCGGCTGCCACAGCGGCCTGGCAACAAACCTCGCCCGCCTGGCCGTTTCGCATATGTAGTCCACCACCACCGCCAGCTGCGTTTTGGCATTGGCTGAACTGGTGTTGTTGATGCGCTTGCTGCGCAACACATAGCCGGTGCGGTCGATGATCTCCACCATGCATTTGGTCATAGCATCGGCCACGTTCACATAGGGGGCACCGGTGTAGCCGGACTGCGCCAGCGTCAAAGCGTTGGCATTGCCCGTGTGCATATAGAACCTGCCCACCCCGGTGAGCATGGCTGCCTCCGGACTTTTCAGCACATCCTGGGAATCCTGGGTGGACTGCACTCTGAGGCAGATGCGCAGGCCCACGTTGCTCTCGATCTGGTCATTCACCAGGCCAGCGGGCTTCTGCGTTGCCAGAATCAAGTGAACGCCCAGCTCACGGCCAATGTGCGCTGTTGAGATCAGTCCTTCCATGAATTCCGGCTGCTGGGTTTTCAGCTCCGCAAATTCATCCACAATGATGAACAGATGGGGCAGCGGCTCCTTCACTTCACCGGCGCAGTACAGCTTCTGATAGTCGTTGATATCCGGCTTTGAGATGTTTTTGATCCTGCCGATCTCTCCTAAAATGCGCTGCCGCCTTTCGTTCTCGCTCTTGATGCTCTTCAGGGCGCGATGCACATTGCTTCCTTCCAGGTTGGTCATCACACCCACCGTGTGGGGCAGCTTCTGGAAGGCGCGCGCCGTGCTGCCGCCCTTGAAGTCGATCAGCGCAAAGCTCACCTGCTCCGGGCTGAAGCAGCATGCCAGCGACAGGATGAGGGTCATGATCATTTCCGACTTGCCCGAACCGCTGGTGCCGGCAATCAGCCCGTGAAAGCAATTCGCCTTCTCATGCATGTCCAGCCAGCAGGTCTCACCGCTGGCGTCAATGCCGATGGGCACCGCCAGCGTCCGCGCCGGATCGTTGCGGAAGTAGCGGCTCATCAGGTTCAGCTCCTCCACCTGCTTCACGCCGAACATCTGCAAAAACGGCACCGCATCCGGCAGACGGGAATCTGTGTCCGGCATATCCAGCAGGGTGTTTTCCATCATGCTCACCAAGGGCTGGGTCAAGTCCGTATCCACGCCGTCCATGACAAAGGAGAACCGTTCCCCTGCGCTGCTGATCAGCTCTCCGCGGTCTTCCTTCACGCCCACCAGCAGTTCGCTCTGCCGCGGCAGGTCGGAGGTGTGCCGTCCCAGGCAGATCACATGTACGCCGGGGTATCTCTTTTCCAGCAACTGCCTGTGCAGAATGCCCCGCTGGCTCAGTTCGGTTTCGGTGATCAGCACCACCAGCCGGGGCAGCTTGTCGACCTCGTCCTCCGGCATATCGCTGCGGCGCTTGGCCAGCATGCCGTCCAGCACCTGGCTGATCTCGTTCACCTCAGCCTCTGTCTGCGCCAGAAGATGGTGTCTTCCATCGTCGCTCCAGGTGTGAGGCAGCCGCGCGAAGGGACGAAGCGTCCTGGGCAGCTTGCCCAGCAGGCAGAGCTTCACCTCATCATAGCCCAGCTGGGTGGTCAGCTGCACCAGCAGCTGCCACAGCAAACGCTGCAGATCCGCCCCCGAGCCGGCGATGCCGATGCGGTTGTACTTCTTCAAGTCCAGTCCAATGGGCGCGTGGTTCAGCACCCGTTTTTTCTGGCGCATTCCATCCAGCATCGCGCGCATAGGGTCATCCGTCAGGTCAAAGTGCTGGGGCGGCAGGGTGATGTCGCATTTCAGCGGCCAGCTACCCTCGCCCAGGCGCAGCTGCATACTGTCCTCCTGTGCCCGCCGTCTGTCCCACAAGTGGCGCCGATCCTGCAGTAGCTTTTTCACTGTTTCCACCGCAGGCGGAAGCTGCTTCTGCAGCTGCTGCAGCTGGCGCTGCGCCATGTCCGTCAGCTGGGCTTCCATCTTATCCAGGTAGGCACGATACGCCTCCTGACGCCGCTTTTCATAGGCCTCCTGGCGCTCCATCATCTTTTTGCGCCCAATGCTGGGAAAAACGAGGTTGCTGGCCATCATGCCCACTGACATCATGGAAGCCATACCACCCAGCATGGCAAACAAACCCGACGTCAGCGCCGGCCCCATCTGCAAAAGGGCGGATTGC
>JBGVOA010000107.1:0-3110 GCA_045126095.1 Christensenellales bacterium
TTGCGCAGGGTCGACATCACCTCGTCCAGGGTGGTCACGCCGTGGCGGGAGCATTCCTGCCCGGCCATAAGGATGATCGCGTCGGGATAAAGGGCGCGCATGTCCTCATAGACGCTGATAGTGCCCGCGTTGATGGCTGCCGTGGGCAGGCTCAGCACGCTCAGCAGGGCCTTGAGGGGCGCAGCAGCGTCCTTTTCCTCGGCGAAGGTTTCGGATACCTTCTGCACGCGGCCCGTTTCCGTCCGCTTCTGGTACAGGCGGGCCAGGATGCCGTCCAGGTACTTGAAATTCGGGTCGCCCTTGGTCGTTTCCACGCAGGCGGCCAGCACGTCCTCCTGGGTGAAGCGCCATTCCAGCGTCCACTTGCGGTACAGGTCAAGCTCGTCCTCCGAGGGGTTGCGGCGCTTGCCCATGCGGCGGATGACGGCCTTCGCGCCGTCCACCACCTGCTGATCGCGCTCCAGCACGGCGATTGCGTCCTCGGCGGACTGCACGCCCTCCTCGGCCAGCTGCGTGGCGCGCTTCTCGATGGTCTTGATGGCCACGTTCTTGCCGTTGACCGCGACCATGTGGCGGATGAGCGCCAGCACCACGTCCTCGGGCAGGTGCATATCCTCAACCCATTCGTAGATCTGGCTGATCTCCTTGCCGTGGAGGCGCCGGTCGTTGCCGAAAATGCCGTACACGGCGGACGCGAAGGCCTCGTAGGCCTCGTCCACCGGCACCACGCCGCCCATGAAGCAGGCCTGCTTGACGCTGATGTAACGGTACGTCGGCGGATGATCGGCGATGCGGCGTACCAGGCCCTTGCGCTCCCAGTGGCGGTAGGCGGCCAGCACCGCATCGGGCTCCAGGCCCAGCTCCCGCGCCATCTGCTCCAGGGACATCGCTGCCTCCGGGTGATAGCACTGCATCAGGCCGTAGAGGTATACGCGCACCGCGTCGCCCGTGGCGGTGGGCAGGTATTCCAGGATGAACTGATTGTCCACCGGGGTCACGTCGAACAGGGGATACTGCTCGTCAAAGCCGAACATGGGCACGGCGCTCGCCTCCTTTGTCAGTAAATTTCATTATAACACATTTCCCGGCGCAGGGCAAGCATTACCCCAGCCACAGCGCCGAGGCGGCGGCCATGTCGCCCTCGTGGGTGATGGTCACCAGCGCCCGACCGCCCATTTCGGCGGCCTTGCCCGTCAGGCTGACCTGCGGCTGACCCAGCGCGGTGTGGAGGATGACCACGTCCGTCATGGGGATGGTCAGCCCTGTGCCCAGGGCCTTCAATACGGCCTCCTTGGCGGCGAAGAGCCCTGCCATGGTCTGCGCGGCGGACGCCCCCCTGGAGCGGATGTAAGCCTCCTCCTCCGGGGTGAACATGCGTCGCAGGGAGTGGCCGCTGTCCAGCAGCTCCTGCATGCGGGAGATGGCGCACAGGTCAAGCCCCATGCCGCGGATGTCACACATAGCCCATCAGCCCCCTCACAGACACATCGCCCGCCAGCACCCGGCGGATTTCGCCTGCTCCCGTGCGGACCAGGAGCGCGCCGTCGCCGTCCACCGATTCGGCAACGCCCGTGAAGGTCTCGGCAGGGGAGAGCACCTGCACCTCATGGCCCAGCGTGCAGGACAGCTCATGGTAGGACTGGGCGATTCCCTCCAGATAGCTGGCTTCGGCGGCGGACACGGCCTCCTCCAGCTCGCTCAGGTACGCTGCGATCAGTTCGTTCCGGCCGGGAGCGTCGCACAGCTCCTCCAGCGCCACGGCCCGGTCGGCCAGCTCCGGCGGATACGCGCCCCTGCGGACATTCAGCCCTGTGCCCGCCACCACGAACATGCCGCCGTCCGGCGCAAAGCCTGCCTCCAGCAGCACGCCGCAGAGCTTGCGGCCGTCAGCCACCACGTCGTTGGGCCATTTGATGCGCGCGTCAACGCCTGCCAAGCGGCGGATGGCCTTCGTCATGGCAATGGCGGCGCAGAAGGTGACGAGCGGGGTCTTCTCTGGCGGCAGCTGCGGGCGCATAAGCACGCTCATCCACACGCCCCGCCCCTCGGGGGAGGACCAGGAGCGATCGAGCCGTCCGCGTCCGGCGGTCTGCATTTCGCACAGGCATACGCCCTGGGACATTTCGCCCCGGCGGGCCAGCTCCTTGAGTACGGTGTTGGTCGAGGTCAGCGTGTGCTGGCAGATCACGCCCTCCCGGCCCAGGGAACGGGTGGTCAGAAGCGGCTGCCACGCCGCGGGGAGCAGGTCTTGCATAGGGCACCTCCGGAGGTTAAGTCAGCAGCATTATACCATGACCGGCGCGGGGTGGCAAGGCGTAACAGAATTGCGAAATACAGTGAAAATGTGAAACATAATCCGCCCCTGCTGCGTATATAGAGAAGGCCCGCGCTTGCGTTGGCGGGGGTTATGTGCTATGATGGAAAAATAAAGGAGGCGTTTTCTTATGAAGAAAGCTTTGCTGATGCTTGTTTGCCTGCTGCTGATGCTGCTGCCCTGTGCGGCCCTGGCCGAGGAGGCGGATGCGCTGCCTGAAGGCTACCGGGTGGAGGATTTCGGCGATTTCACCCTGCCGCTGCCGCCCAATGCGATGATGGAGCGCTACTACAATGTACCTCACGGATATATTGCGGCGGAGATCACCTATATTGACATGGAGGAGCCCGCTTTCCAGCCCTACATGATCATCTGGTGGTACGACAACAACCAGAGCGTTGTCTACAACCGCGTGCATCCGCTGGATTATGCCAAGGCGCTGACGGATCAGTATGTCGAGGGCCTGCGGGAGGATGGTGTGACGGTGACGGACGTGAAGACCGTTTACGGCATGCGCAAGGGCAATGTGACCTACACGCTGCGCTCCATGCACCTGGCGGAGAACAGCTTCTATGCCGACGGCCCCCACGACCTGTGGATCTACCAGCGCTTCTATGGCACCTACGATATGGGCACCTACTTCTTTGAGATCTATGCGCCCACCCGCGCCCATGTGGACGCGATTGTGCAGGATGTGGAGCGCATCGTGTACGCGAAATAAGCGCTGTATTCCCTGTGTACAGCCCCTTGCACGGCTGGACGGGGTATGGTAAGATGGTGGCGATCTGTCCTGAGA
>JBGVOA010000108.1:0-3725 GCA_045126095.1 Christensenellales bacterium
ATGGCCGGGCTGGTGACGACACGATAGCTGAGGATCGCCAGCGGGAAACCCTTTTTGAGGTTCTCGTACCAGATGAGTTGACCATCTTCATCCTGCAGCTTGCAGAGCTGGCGGAAGGTCGTGTCGTTCATCAGCAGCACAGCGCCCTTGCGGTACGGACGCGGGATGGCATGGATCAGGTTGAACAGGTCGTCCACCGTGATCTGTCCTGCTTTTTCCGTGGTCACCTCACGGTCCAGCTGGTAGATGAGGCCCAGCGGCTTTGCCTTGCCGTCGCCGTAGAGGAAAGCGTGCTCCTCCGCGCTGGCGATGCGGCTGGCGAACTGGCTGGCCAGGAAGTCCTCCAGGTTGAAGCCGCAATCCTCCAGCAGCTCATCCGACACGCGGATGGTGGTGGCCACCTTGTGGGCCTCGAGCCTGACCTCGTCGAATTCGCCCTCAGTGACGGGGATGACGCCCTCCTCAGGCACCCAATCCGCCGGGCCGAATCCCTTCGCCACGGGGAACTTCATCGTCCGCTCCGTCTGGACGATCGTGCCCAGGCGGCGCATGACGTTCTGCTCCGTCATTGCCTGCACGATTTGACGTTCGAAGGCGTCCGGCGCCAGGTAGCCGCCCTCGTTGTCCGCCCCCTCGCGCAGGGTGTTGGTCACGCTTCCTTCGTGCAGGAAGCGGTCGTAGGCGCGGGCGTACACGGGGTTCGCCAGCGTAGGCGTGTTCACAGGCGGCATGCTGCCGTCGCGAAGCTGCTCCAGTTCCAGCATGGCGTCGGCCCAGGTCAGGTTGTTGGTGATGTGTTTCATGATGTTATCCTCCTGTAATTCCTTAAGATACCTGTAGCGCAGCCATCGCGTCCGGCACGATCAGCCTGATGCCCACGCGCTCTGCCAACAGAAAACCGACGTGATTGTTCACCACATAGAGCTCGTCCAGCCGCTTGATGCCGCGCTTGCCGCAGTTGTTGATATACACCTGCCGGAAGTCACCGCACAGAACCGGGATGCACCCTGTCCGGCTGTCCGGCATAGAGGCACAGCGGACAATGGGCGTGCCGAAGAAGGTGTCTGTCCTGCCATCGGGAGTCTTGCCGAACAGCAGCTGCTTTCCCTGCGTCATGGCCTCGCGGTACAGCTGCAGCAGCGTGTTGTCATTCATGAGCAGCGTGGCATGATGGCGGTGTTTTTCGGGCAGGGAGAAGATCAGGTTAAGCACATCCTCAATGGATACCGTCCTCGCCGTCTCCGTCATGCAGCCGACCTTCGCCTGATGAATGAGGCCCAGCGGCTGGCCTGCACCATCACCACAGAGGAAGGCTTCCTCTTCACTGACCGCCAGACGGTCTGCAAAGGTATCAGCCAGGTACTGTTCAATGTCGATCGCAGCATCCCTGAGCAGCTCTCCGGTGACCCGGATGATCGCTGCCAGCTTGTGTGTCGTCAGCACAGCGCGGTCGAAGTCGTCCTTCACCAGCGGGATCGGCTGTCCCTCCGGCACCCAGACGGCCCTGCCATGGCTGTTAAGAATGGGCAGAGCACTGTCATCGCCGGTGGTGATTTCGGTACACAGGGAACGCAGCGCACTGACGCTGTTCAGCGCATTGGTCAGCTTGCCATCGAAGCCCTCAGGCAGCTGATAACCCGCAGTAAGCGTCGCATCGGTGGTCAGCGCAGCCACCGGGGTACCGCGGCGCAGGTAGTGGTCATAATCGCTTTGGAAATTGGTGTTGATCATGGTTACCTCCGTGTAAATTCTCATTGGTCTTTGGGGAAATGTCCGAAGGCCGTGCAGGCGGGCTGCGTGGTTCCCGGGTGTTCATGTGTCACCTCCTGTGTGCTGGGCTGGACGAAACCAGCCTTCCGTTGCGAAGGCACATCATATCGGATCACATCATCATTGTGCCTTCTACAATCCATAGGACAGAAAGTTCATAGGTGGCAACACCCTTCAGAGTATTTTGCGGAGTTTTCTTTATCTGATCACACAATGCTATTCAGAGCGATAAAGCCGCCATTTTCCTCGCTTTCTCCATCAGCAGGGAGAGTTGTGTGGAGGTCGTGGAGGTTCCGGTATAAACTCCTCTATAGAGCATTTTGGGGCTTTATTTTTTCCCTATAGAGACTTTTGTACAGCAGCCTCCACGACTTCCACACTTTGATATATTGGTGATCTATATTGAAACCACATGACAGGATTCCCCCCCTCTTTCCGTCCTGTTTTCATGCAATACGCAGCAGCATCCCACCAGCGCGATCTGACGGAAATATGCGTGTACCTCTCTGCCGGAAAAACTTGACTTTCCCGCCAAACAGAGCGTATATGGTCATGCAGCTGCAAACCTACAACACGGAGGTAGCCCCATGACCCGAAACGACAACTACCTGGACGTCACCGCTGACATATTCTCCGACATGCACGTCATCATTGAAGGGGCCATTGCCATCTACGAGAACGGCACCGGCCCGCTGATCCCGCTGTGTACCCAGCACAAGGAATATGAGTCCCGCTCGGCTCTGAACGACGTCGGCGGCGCGCTGTACAACCTGCGCGGGTATATTCAGCAGCTGCAATCTGCTCTGCAGCATGAGAACGAACGGCTGCAGGCAACCCGACGGGAGGAAAACGATCATGACTGACGCCACCCGCCAGCGCCTGCTGTATTTGAAAGCGCAGCAGGAAGCTGATGCACCCATGCCCTGTCCCCGCTGTGGTGCGAACACCATGAAACACCCCTACACCAGCAATGCACTCAGCCGCTATGTGGATCTGCACATCTGCGACAGCTGCGGTACGGCTGAGGCTCTGCTGGCCTTCATGAACCAGACTCTACCACTCCATCAATGGTACGCCTTTTTGCCGAAAAAGCCGCCATCAGCCTACATCACGCGGCCTGTAAGTGAAGTGATGGCGCTGGTGATTAAGAAGCACATCGATGACCTGACGCGCATCTTCCGGCTGTGCGCAGCTGACCCGGAGAACGCGATGGAATACCGCAATGAGGCCTTTGAGCGGTGCGCAGGTCTGACCGAGCTCTGGGTAGAACCCTTCCAGGCAAAGTTCACAGCCCAGGATGGCGTGGTATTCGTCGGGATCATTCCCACGGATGACAGCACCCTGTTGCTGAGCGTGAACGTCAGCGAGAAGTGATCCCAGCTATATTCAGGAGCGTCCCTGCACGGGGCGCTTTTGCGTTGCTCGTATTGGCCTCAGATTGGCCTGTAGAGCGCCTGATGATGCGAGGTGGAGGGAAATCCCTTTCAAATAT
This sequence comes from Christensenellales bacterium, assembly GCA_045126095.1. GTDB lineage: Bacteria > Bacillota > Clostridia > Christensenellales > Aristaeellaceae > UBA11524. The sequence goes on from JBGVOA010000108.1 coordinate 3,263, forward strand.
ACAAGCCCTACAATGGCCCGATGTGGAGTAAATTGAGGCCTTCTTCTATATTGGATATCGACGCAGGAAACGGCATGCAGCTGACAATTTCTGATACACCAATTTGTTCACACATAGCTACACCCGTGATGCAGATCTCCAACCTCGCCAGCGCACCATGGTGCGGCAGCGAAGAGTGATTAACGTACCCGGTTAAGCATTGGTGCAGCTTCTGTGCAGGCACAGCATCAATCAATCGCTGCGAAGGACAGGGGTTCCGGAGCATGGCGCAGCCAGTGTACTTCTCCACCATTCTGCGGAAAAGAAAGCCAATATCCTTAGGTACAGTCAGTATAGTTCATGTGAATATGAACCTGAATTCTGCTGCACAATCTACACCTGGAAGTTGTCTGTGCGCCGATCCGTCCCGTTGCGACAGAAACAGGGCCGCCTTTCAGCAGCCCGGCAGTACATTTTTCCGTTA
>JBGVOA010000109.1:0-9865 GCA_045126095.1 Christensenellales bacterium
AGGCCATCAGTGGCGTCGGCGGGCTTACCGCTCCACAGCTCGGTGGCCTGCGCGCCCATTTCCGCCTGCTCGCGGGTGACGGACACGGTGCGCGCTTCGTCCGACAGGTTGAACAGGGCCACATACACGCCCTGGCCGTCCTTGCGGGGCGCGACCCAGACGGACTCGGCCTCCGTCGTCCACAGGGGATGCCCGCAGAAGCTCTCCTTGCCGATGGAAAGCACCTCCGCGTTTGTCAGCAGGGACAGCGTGAAGTCGTCATTCTTGGTCATTTCCGCGCCGATCATCAGCGGGGAGCGCATCATGGGCCACAGGGTCATCATCGTGCGCTGCTCCTCGCGGGTGAACTTCGTCCAGTCATTGGGGTTGTAGCACTGGCGCAGCGCGCCCAGGGGCAGCATGTCCGCATCCGGCCAGTGACCGGGGCCGGAGTGGATGCACCACTTCTCTGCCCGCTCGAACATGCCCTTGAGGAGCCGCCAGTCATCCCAGAAATCGTCGGTGATGCGCCACATGTTGGCGTACTTTTTCAGGTGCTCGGCGCGCTCCAGCGGCGCGGGGCCGGGGGAGAGGGAAAGGACGATATCCCGCCCGCATGCGCGGCAGGCTTCGGAAATCAGCTCGATCTCCCGCTTGCAGTGGGGGTATTCGCGGGCGATGTCGTCGCATTTGACGAAGTCCACGCCCCAGGAGGCGTAGAGCTGGAAGATGGAATCGTAGTAGGCCTTCGCGCCGGGCTTATCGCAGCGCAGGCCGTACATATCGGGGTTCCAGGCGCAGACGCTGTTGGGGTTGGCAACCTCGTGGCAGCCCATGTCGCTGCCCAGGATCGGCAGGCGCTTGTGGGCGGCCATGCGGGGCATGCCGCGCATGATGTGGATGCCGAACTTCAGGCCCAGGCTGTGGACGTAATCCGCCAGGGGCTTGAAGCCCACGCCGCCCGCCGCAGAGGGGAAGCGGTTGACGGCCGGCAGCAGGCGGCCGTACTCGTCCATATCCAGGGTGGAGAAGGGCTCGTACTCATGGTTGAGAGCGGTGGGCTGATACCACTGGATGTCCACCACGACGTACTCCCAGCCATAGGGCTTCAGGTGCTCGGCCATGTAATCGGCATTCTGCCGGACGATGTCCTCGGTGACAGCTGCGCCATAGCAATCCCAGCTGTTCCAGCCCATCGGGGGGTGCTTTGCGATCATAAACGTACCTCCTTGTATCGGGGGATCTTCTGTGGATAAGATACCATGTGCGGCGGGCGGTGTCAAGGGGACAAAATGAAAAACCGCCCCATGCGGAGCGGTAAAGGCGGGATCAGAGGGTCTTGCCGGCGGCGAACTCCTTGGGGCTCTGCACGGTCTGGCCGGTGAGGCGCAGACGGTTGCGCAGCCATTTCATCACGGTGAAATAGCAGGGGAAGAGGAAGACGTCTGCCAGAACCCATGCGGCGGGGTTGGCCCAGACCGCCGCATCGAAGCCCAGGTGGGGCACCAGCAGCAGCGCTACGCCCGCACGGCCGATCATCTCCATCACGCCGGCGGTCATCGCCACGGTGGTGAAGCCCACGCCCTGGATGGTGAAACGCACGATGTTGACGAAGAGCAGCGGGATGTACAGCGCGCTGTTGACGATGAGGAACTGATGCGCCATGTCCAGCACGGTTTCCACCGTGGCGGCGGCGACGGTGGGGTCGGCCTGCGCATCGGCGCGCACGAACAGGGACACCATGTCCCGGCCGAAGAAGAGGATCACCAGGAAGGCCAGCACGCAGTAGATGCAGCCCACCAGGCTGGCGGACTTCAGGCCCTGCTGGATGCGGTCGAGCTTCTTCGCGCCCACGTTCTGCCCGGCGAAGGTGGCCATGGCGGAGGCCAGCGCGTCAAAGACGATGCAGAAAAGCATGCTCAATTTGCCCGCGGCAGTCACGGCGGACACGGCCTCGGTGCTGATGCCGTTGACGGCGGCGGTCACCGTCAGGCTGCCGATGGCAGTGATGGAATACTGCAGGCCGAAGGGTACGCCCATGGTCAGCAGACGGCGGACAAAGGGTACGCGCCAGCGCAGATCGTCCTTTTCCATGCGCAGCACGGTGAACTTGCGCCGGATCACCCACAGGCACCACAGGCCGCTGGTCAGCTGGCTGATGACCGTAGCCCAGGCCGCGCCTGCCACGCCCATCTTGAACCAGAGGATGAACACGAGGTCCAGCACGATGTTCATCAGCGCTGCGATGACGATGGCGATCATGGGCGTGCGGCCGTCGCCGAGGCTGCGCATCACGCCGGAGGCCATGTTGTACATGACCGTGGCGGGGATGGCGAAGAACACCGGGCGGATGTAGGCAATGGCGTCCGCGCGCAGGTCGGTGCGGGTACCCAGCATGTCCAGCAGCTGGGGCGCGAAAATGCCCGTCAGCAGGCCCATGACGACGGAGATGACCGCGCACAGGTACACTGTGTGCATCACGAACCGGCGCATTTCGCCCTCCTGCTTTGCGCCGAAGGCCTGGGCGATGGGCAGCGAAAAGCCCGAGCAGATGCCCATGCAGAAGCCGTTGATAAGGAAGTTGAGCGAGCCGGTGGAGCCCACCGCGCCCAGCTTGTCATAGCCCAGGTACACGCCGACGATCAGCGTATCCACAAAGCTGTAAAGCTGCTGGAACAGGAAGCCGCCCAGGAGCGGAATGGCGAAGCCCATCAGGAGCTTCATCGGAGAACCCTGCGTCAGGTCGCGGGTGGTGCTGCGTGCCATAGGTGCGCCTCTTTCTGCGAAACAAGGGTCGTGAGATGGCCGATCAATGCATCGTGCCAAAGGGATATATAGCACACTTTCGCGCCTTTCGCAAGAGGAAAAATCCGGCGATTTTCCGCCCGGAACGTGCATCCTGACAACAAAAAGGGACAGGCCCTTCAAGACCTGTCCCGGGGGTTCAATGAGGGATTACTTGTCCGAGCGGCGGCGACGGCGGTAGGTGGGTTCCTCCACAGGGGCAGCGGCAACAGAGGCGCTCAGATCGTCCGCGGACGGTTCCGCAGCGTACTCAGGCGCGGCGGTGAACTCGCCCTCGTAGGGCTCGTAGGCGGGCGCGGCGGGGGCGTCAGCCTCCATCACGGCCTCGGGGTAGAGCTCCGTCATGGTCTCCTCCATCGCGGCGGCCAGCTCTTCGGGGGCAGCCTCGGTGAACTCGGCGGGGGCCTCGATGGGCTCGAAGGCTTCCGCAGGCTCGTTGGAAACGGCCACGGTGGACTCGCTCTCGGGCAGGTAGCGGCGCTTGCGCTTGGGGACGGACTTGCCGTAATCGTTGCTGCGGACGCGCTGGATGTTCTCAGCGGCGTTGGCAGCCTTGGCGTTGGCGGCCGCGCGGCCCACAAGACCCACAAGGATCAGCGCCAGGGAGACGCCAGCCAGCGCCAGCGCCACCCAGAAGCCGATGTTCAGCAGCTCCTCGGCCTTGTCGTAGGACTCGGGCAGGGTGTCGCTGGTGGGCAGGGGCTGTTCGGTGGGCTTGACGGGCGCGGCCACGGGCACCATGGAGGGCGTGGCGGTGGGCGGCGCGTAGAAGATGCGCAGCTCGTTGCCATTGAAGGTGACGGTCTCGCCCAGCTGGCCCGCGGCAGTCGCGTCAAAGCGGAAGGTGCCGGGGGTCTCCACCAGCACATCGCGGACGAAGGAGAGCGTCTGGCCGGGAGCCAGGGTCACGCCGCCGCTGCTGGTGTTGTAGGGGTAGACGGTCACGCCGGAGGAAACGACCTTCACGTTGGTGGCGTCCACCGCGCCGTTGTTGGTGACGTGCACGGTGAACTTCACGATGCCGGGCCGGGTGTAGATGGCGGTGCTGTCCGCCTCGGCGACGAGGGAGAGGTTGGCGGCCAGCGCCGGGTCAACGGCGATGATACGCAGCTGCTCGGAAGCGCTGGAGATCGTATCGCCGGAGGCGTTGGTGCCGGTGATGGTGAAGAGGTGATCGGTGGTGGAGGTGATGGTCAGCTCCTTTTCCAGGGTGAGGGTGGCGCCGGCGGCGACCGTTTCACCCGAGAAGACCGTGCCCAGCACCGGATCGGTCACGGTGATGTTGCCGATTTCCTTGCCGGTGGTGTTCTCCAGTTTCAGCGTCAGCTTCACCACATCGCCCACGGGGCCGCCCTTCTTGTCGGCGGACAGGGTCGCCTTCAGGCCCGTCTTGACATACTGGATGGTGGCTTCGTCCACAGTGATGCTCTTCGTTTCGCCGCCAGCGGTGTAGCTGACGGTGGCGTGGGAGGCCAGGCTCTTCTTCTTCATCGTGACGGTGAAGGTGTGCGTGGCGGTCTCGCCTGCGGCCAGGCTGCCCAGCTTCGCGTCAGAAGAGGAGATGGCGCTGCTCTCCTTGATGGTCAGATCTGTCACGTCCACCGGGCCGACATTGGCGATGGTGTAGGTGACGTAGACCTTCTGGTTGTTCAGCGCCGTGGTGGGGGTGATGCTGCGGCTGACCTCCAGCTGCGCCTCCAGCCCCGCCTGGACGATGGGGATGTAGAGCTGCATGGTCTTCTTCGTCTGCTCCCCCTGGGCGGTGGTGTGCTGATAGGACACCATAAAGAGCAGCCGACCGGCATTGAGGTGCTCCTCCGTCACCTGCCAGGTGCCCGTCCAGGTATGGGACGTGCCTGCGGGCAGCATGGTGGGGAAGTCGGTGATGCGGTGGCCGGTGGGGCCGTAGAGCGCAACGTACTTCTCCACATCGGAGGTGTTCTGGATGGTGACGGTGACCTGCGTCGGGCCGGGGCTGTAGAAGCGATCCGGGTTGACGGTGGCGTTCACCACGGGGGCGCTGTCCGCGCCTTCCGCCATCGCGGAGCCCAGCAGGCCCAGCACCAGCAGCAAGGCTGCCATCAGGCATACGAGAATTCTCTGCTTCATAACTGTTTCGGGCGGCCGCAAAGCCGTCCTGCCTCCTTCCGCGCCTGCGTGGGCAGGCTCAGGGATCGATCGCGTGGCTTGCATAAGGATACAAACCTTCAATCCTATTGTACTCGTAAACGTGGGGTTCTGTCAAGCAAAAGGCTCCATAATATGTAGATTTGGCTGCAAAACCTTTCCCGTGCAGACCTGTCAGCGGCTGACAGAGCCGGTTGAAGCTTCCGCCGGGAATATCTGCACAGCGTTTTCAGGGCGTTTGCTGTGTGGAATCATTGTATACGGCGGCGGAGCGCTTTGTCAAGAAAAAGCGGGAATGCAGTTGTAAAACTTGCGTGGCGGCTCTTGTCGTGTTATAATGAAGAAAGTTGTATCCGATGCAATGGCTCCGGCGGGCAACGTATCCTGTCGAAGCCTGGAAAAGGAGGAACCCTATGGATATCAAGAAGATCCTGGCGGACGCGACGGCGACGCTGGGCGTGTCCGGCCATGAGGCGGAGGTCGCGGCGTATTTTGCCGAGCAGTTCCGCCCGCTGGTGGACGAGGTGAAGGTGGACGCGATGTATTCCGTCATCGCCCACAAGAAGGGCACGGGCCCGAAGATCATGCTCTGCGCTCATCTGGACGAGATCGCCCTGATGGTCACGAAGATCGAGGAAGACGGCTGCGTGCGCTTCGGAAGCGTGGGCGGCGTGGATCCCCGCATTCTGCCCGGCTCCCGCGTGTGGGTGCACGGGCGGAACGGCAAGCTCTTCGGCACCATCGGCGCGCTGCCGCCCCACCTGATGAGCGCGGAGGACCGCACCAACAACTATAAGATGGACAAGCTCCATGTGGACCTGGGCATGAGCGCCGAAAAGGTGCGCGAGCAGGTTTGCATCGGCGATCTGATCACCTTCAACACCCCCTTCACGGAGCTGGCGAACGGTCAGGTGGCGGCGAAGTCCCTGGATGACCGTGCCTGCGTGGCGATCCTGCTGCGCGCGGCGGAGCGGCTTCAGAAGATGTACTGCGAGGCGGACGTGTACTTCGTCTGCTCCTCCCAGGAGGAAGTGGGCGGCCGCGGCGCGATGACCGCTGCCTTCGGCGTGGAGCCGGACTGCGCGATCGTGCTGGACGTTGATTTTGCCCTTACCCCCGGCTGCGGCCCGGACGTGGCCTGCCCGCTGGATGCGGTGGTCGTCACCCACGGCCCCTTCATTCAGCCCAAGCTCAACAAGCGGCTGATCGACTGCGCCAAGGCCCACCACGTCAAGCTGACCGAGACCGTCGCGGGCCGTTCCACCGGCACGGACGCGGACGAGATCGGCGTTTCCCGCGCGGGTGTGCCTGTCGCGCTGCTCAGCCTGCCGGAAAAGTATATGCACACCTCTGTTGAAACCATTTCTCTGGAGACCCTCGAGGAGGGCGCGCGTCTGCTGGCGCATTTCGTCAGCGAGCTGGACGCGGGATGGGAGGAAGACCTGTGGATCTGAAGACACTCACCGAAATCAACGCCCCTTCCGGCCATGAGCAGCCGATCCGCCGGGCCCTGCTGGCGGAGCTGAAGGAGAAGGGCTTTGCGCCCACGATCGACCGCATGGGCAACATCATCGTCGTCAAGGAGGGCAATGGCCCCGCGCCCCGCAAGCGCGTGCTGGTTTCCGCCCATATGGACGAGGTGGGCCTGATCGTCACCGGCCACACCGAGGATGGCTTCCTCAAGGTGACCCAGGCCGGCGGCATCGACACCCGCGTGCTGATTTCCAAGCGCGTGCTGGTGGGCGACGACAACATCCCCGGCGTCATCGGCGCGGTGGCCATCCACCTGCAGAGCGCCGCTGACCGGGCCCGCGTGATGGGCTACCGGGAGATCAACGTGGACATCGGCGCGAAGAGCAAGGGCGAAGCCGAGGGCAAGGCTCCCAAGGGCACCTGCATCAGCTTTGACACGCCCTATGTGGAGTACGGCGAGGGCTTCGCTTGCGGCAAGGCCTTCGACGACCGCGTGGGCTGCTGGACGATCCTGCGCCTGCTGGAAGAGGAGCTGCCCTGTGACCTGGTGGCGGCCTTCGTCAGCGAAGAGGAGGTCGGCTGCCGCGGCGCGTCCGGTGCGGCCTTCGCGCAGGAGCCGGACGTCGGCATCGTGCTGGAGGGCACCACCTGCAACGACCTGGGCGACATCCCGGAGGTGGCGCAGGTCTGCAAGTGCGGCCAGGGCGTGGCGGTGTCCTTCATGGACAACGCGTCCATCGGCAACCGGGCGCTGTTCAAAAAGGCTCTGGAAGTTGGCGAGAAGGAGGGCATTGCCCATCAGGTGAAGTCCTCCGTGTCCGGCGGCAACGACGGCGGCGTCATCCAGCGCGCACGGGAGGGCATCCCGACCTTGGTGCTGAGCGTTCCTTGCCGTTACATCCACAGCCCGTCCACCGTCATCAAGCTCAGCGATGCGGAATCCCAGTTTGAGCTGACCCGCGCGCTGCTGAAGGCTATGTAATAAAGGAGAAGATAGATTATGTTTGAACTGCTCAAGAAGGTCCTCGCCCCCATCGGCCCCTCCGGCCTGGAGGGCCCCGTGGCGGAGGTCATCCGCGAGGAGATCAAGGATTATGTGGATACCATTGAGGTGGACGCGCTGGGCAACCTGATCGCCACGAAGCTCGGCAAGGCGGAAAATCCCCGCAAGGTGATGCTCTCCGCCCATATGGACCACATCGGCTACATCGTCACCGGCGTGGAGAAGGAAGGCTACCTGCGCGTGACCAACGTGGGCGGCATCGGCATGAACAACAGCTACAACCGCCATGTGGTGTTCCCCAACGGCGTCAACGGCGTGGTGGTGGCTGAGCCTGTGTCCGGTCAGCCGATGATGAAGAACCTGTTTGTGGACATCGGCGCGGCTGACAAGGAAGAGGCCCTCAAAATGGTCTCCCTGGGTGATGTGTGCGTGTACGCCGGCGAGTGCTTCCGCCTGGGCGAAAACCGCGTGGCCGCTCCCGCGATGGACGACCGCTGCGCCTGCGCGCTGCTGGTGAAGCTGCTGCAGACCGTGGGCGAGACGCAGGATACCATCATTGCCGTGTTCTCCGTGCAGGAGGAGGTCGGCTGCCGCGGCGCGCAGGTTGCGTCCTTTGCGAAGGCGCCCGACGTGGGCATCGCGCTGGACGTGACCGGCTGGGGCGACACCCCCGGCACCACGCAGCCGGAGATCAAGCTGGGCGAGGGCGTCGGCGTGAAGGTGATGGACCGTGCCAGCATCAGCAATCCGGAGCTGCGCAAGGCGCTGATGGCCGCCGGTGAAAAGGCCGGCGCAAAGACGCAGGTGGAGGTGCTGCCCTACGGCGGTACGGACGCTGGCGCTATGCAGCGCAGCCGCGCGGGCATTCCCGTGTGCACGCTGTCCATTCCCTGCCGCTATGTGCACAGCGCGTGCGAGGTCATCGACATGCGCGATATGGACGCGGCGCTGAAGCTGATGCAGGCCTACTTCGCGTAAAGCGTTCCACGCGAGCGAAGCCAGGAGGAAGCGCTCAACTCAATCGCGAAACGGGTGTCGAGAGGGCTGAAGGCCCTTCGCGGGATCCAAGGGCAGCGCCCTTTGCCGCCGGAGGCACCCCACATGACGCCTTTGAACGATCTCTGATTATTCAAACAGTCCGCGCAACTTCAAAGGAGTCAGCCAACAAAGTACACTAATCAAACCAGTTGGCCGTTCGACTACACCCAAAAGAGAAAGAAACCCAGCGGGGAGGAGCCGTCAACCGCTTCTCCCCGCGTGTTGTTGAGGGAGCAAAATGTCAACCAGTGCCGTTTTGCTCCCCCAGCAATCACAAAGCTGTGATACACTCCCAGTGATTCTGAACGATATGGAGGCCTGCCGATGCCTGCCCTTTTGTATCTGATGCTGTATATCTTCTGCGGCCTGTTGATCGTCCGCTGCCTTTTGCCGCGCCATTCGGTGCTGACGCGCCTGTGGCTGGGTGCAAGCCTGGGACTGCTGATGCTGATGTGGCTGCCCGCGCTCATGGCCTTTGCGGCGGACTTCACGATGAAGGCGCACCTGCTGGCGCTGATCCCGCTTGCCGGGCTGACGCTGACGGCGGCGCTGCTGCGTGACAAGCGCCCTGCCAGGGGCTGGGACGCGGCTGAATCGACCCTGCTGGGGCAGATGCTCCTGGTGGTGCTGCCGCTGACGCTGCTCTCGGCGTACCTGCAGTACACCCACTGCGTCCGCATTGAGGCGGACGGCAGCTGGTGGGGCGGCCAGAGCACCTACGGCGACCTGGCGATGCACATGAGCTTCGTCACGTCGCTGAAAAACGCGGCCTTCCCGCCGGAATACGCGCTTTTTCCCGGTCAGCAGCTTTCCTATCCCTTCCTGATGGACAGTCTGAGCACCTCCTTCTATCTGCTGGGCTGGCCGCTGCAGCTTTCGCTGACCGTCCCCGGCACGCTGATGATGGCGCTGTGCTACATGGGGGTCATGTGCCTGGCGCGCAGCCTCACGGCGGGGAAGAAGACGGTAATCCTCGCGGCGCTGCTGTTCTTCCTCAATGGCGGTCTGGGCTACATCTACGATTTTGATCTCGCGGGCGGCACGGAGACCGTCTGGATGAACGGCGAATGGACGGAAACGCCCACTGTCGGCACGCGTGTCCAGCACATCCTGAACGGCTATTACACGACCCCCACCAATCAGCCGACCCCCAACAACCTGCGCTGGTCGAACGTCATCGCCGACCTGATGCTGCCTCAGCGGACGCTGCTGGGCGGCTGGTGCATGGTGATCCCGTGCTTCTACCTGCTGTTCGCATCCTTCGGGGCCCGGCGCGACGAGGGGACCAGGGCTCGCCAGCTTGTGCTGCTGGGCCTGTGGGGCGGCGCGCTGCCTTTGATCCATACCCACTCCTTCGTGGCGCTGGCGCTGTGTTCTCTGGGCATGCTGGTGTATGACATGTGCGCCCAGCGCGGACGGGATCGCAGGATGCAGCTGCAG
>JBGVOA010000110.1:0-3347 GCA_045126095.1 Christensenellales bacterium
GATCTCAGAATGACGTATACCGTTTATGAAGCGATGCCGCTGGACGCAATGCTGGCCCGCGTGCAGAAGTACACCCCGGGCGACGGCGCGGAGCTGGTGCGCCGTGCCTACCTCTTTGCCGAGGAAGCCCACAAGGATCAGAAGCGCAAGAGCGGGGAGCCTTATTTCATTCACCCCTGCTTTGTGGCCAGCATCCTGACCGAATTGATGATCGACCCGCCCACCATCGCTGCGGGCCTTTTGCACGATACGGTGGAGGATTGCGAGAACATCACCCTGGACACCCTGCGCCGCGAGTTCGGCGAAGAGGTGGCCTGGCTGGTGGACGGCGTGACGAAGCTGGACAAGCTCGATTTTGCCGATAAGGAGGAGGCCCAGGCCGAATCCCTGCGCAAGATGATCTTTGCCATGTCCAAGGACATCCGCGTGGTGCTCATCAAGCTGGCGGACCGCCTGCACAACATGCGCACCATGAAGTTCCAGAAGCCGGAGCGCCAGGTGGCCATCGCCCGCGAGACCCTCGATATTTACGCGCCCCTGGCCCACCGCCTGGGTGTGTACGCCATCAAGCAGGAGCTGGAGGATCTATCCCTGCGCTACATCGACCCCGCCGGGTATCAGAACCTGGTGCAGCTGGTGGGGCAGAAGCGCTCGGAGCGCCAGGAGAACATCCGCCTGGTCATTTCCGAACTGTCCGATGCGCTGGACAAGCTCCACATCCATTATGACATCGACGGCCGCCCCAAGTCCTTTTACAGCATCTACCGCAAGATGGTGCTGCAGAACAAGCCCTTCGACCAGATCTACGACCTGATCGCCATCCGCGTGCTGGTGGATTCCGTGCCCGACTGCTACGCCGTGCTGGGCGCGGTGCATACCCTTTGGACGCAGATGCCGGGCCGCTTCAAGGACTACATCTCCGTCCCCAAGGCGAACATGTACCAGTCCCTGCACACCACGGTGGTCGGCGGACGCAAGATGCCCTTCCCCTTTGAGGTGCAGATTCGCACGTGGGAAATGCACCGCCTGGCGGAATACGGCATTGCGGCGCACTGGCGCTATAAGGAGGGCGGCGGCAGCGGCAGCCTGGACGCCAAGCTCTACTGGGTCCGTCAGATTCTGGACTGGTCCAGCGACGCCCGCGACTCCAAGGAATTCGTGGACACGCTGAAGACCGACCTGTTCGCCGAGGAGGTCTTCCTCTTCACTCCCAAGGGCGATGTGATTTCCATGCCCAAGGGCGCCACCCCGCTGGACTTTGCCTACCGCATCCATTCCGCTGTGGGCAACAAGTGCACCGGCAGCAAGATCAACGGCAAGATCATGCCCCTGGATACCCCCCTGCAGACCGGCGACCGGGTGGAGATCATCACCAGCGCCAACTGCAAGGGCCCGTCCACCGACTGGCTGCGCATCTGCACCACGCCCCAGGCCAAGGCCAAGATCCGCGCGTTCCTCAAGAAGGAATTCAAGGAGGAGAACATTGATCTGGGCCGCAGCATGGTCGAGCGTGAGTGCCGCCGCAGGGGCATTGCTCCGGCGGAGCTGATCAAGCCGGAATACTACGAGCAGATCATGCGCAAATACGGCTTCACCACCGTGGACGACATCTATGCGGCTGTCGGCTACGGCGGCATGGCGGCGGTGTATGTCGTCAGCCGTCTGGTGGAGGAGCAGCGCCAGGCACAGCAGAGCGCCGCGCCGAAGATCGAGGAGCTCATCGCCCCGGAGGAGCCCGCCAAGAACCGTCCCGCGCCCAAGGTGCACCATGGCGTGATCCTGCCCGGCATGGCGGATGTGGACATCCCCGTGCGCTTTGCCCGCTGCTGCAGCCCCGTGCCCGGCGACGACATCGTGGGCTACATCACCCGCGGCCGCGGCGTGACCATCCACAAGGCGGACTGCGTCAACGCCTGTGCGGCGGAGCAGGAGCGCCGGATCGACGTGGAATGGGCGGACGAGAACATCGGCTCCTTCGATGTGTCGGTCAAGGTCGTGGCGTATGACAAGCCCAACCTGCTGGTGGAGCTGGCCTCGGTCATCAGCGATATGAACATCACCATCAAGAATTGCGCGGCCAATGTCGAGCCCAAGACGCGCATTGCCACCTTCCGCTTCGTGGTGGAGATCAAGACCCGCGAGCAGATGGACAAGCTGGTCAAGCAGCTGATGCGCAAGAGCGACGTGATCGACGTGTTCCGTGCGTAACGCCGGAGAAATACCCTGATAATCCTGAATATACCTGGCTCTCCTGCAATGGGAGAGCCTTTGCTGAAGGAGGTTGCTGCGCCATGCGCTGTGTGATCCAGAGAGTAACGTCCGCCTCCGTCGCCATCGACGGCCAGGTGGTCGGCCAGTGCGGCAGGGGATACATGATCCTCATCGGCGTGTCCGTCGACGACACGGAGAAGGATCTGCAATACATGGCCACGAAGATCCCGACCCTGCGGATTTTCGAGGACGAGAACGGCAAGATGAACAAGTCCATCCTGGATGTGGGCGGGGAGATCCTGGCCGTCAGCCAGTTCACCCTCTACGGCGACGCGAGGAACCAGCGCCGCCCCGGCTTCACCGCCGCTGCCCGCCCGGACAAGGCGGTGCCCATGTACGAGGCGCTCGTCCAGGCCTGGCGCGACCAGGGCATCCATGTGGAAACGGGCGTTTTTGGCGCGGACATGCAGGTGTCCCTGGTCAATGACGGCCCGGTCACCATGCTGATGGACTCAACGAAGCTGTTCTGATGCTGCCCGGAAGAGTACCTTATTGGGAGGAATTTGCATGCTGCAAATGAAAGCCATGACCGTGGGCGATCTGGGCACCTGCTGCTACATCGTCTGGGATGACGCATCCGACGGCTGCATCGTGATCGATCCCGGCGCGGAGCCGGAGCGCGTCCGCCGTGCCTGCGAGGGCCGCAAAATCGAGGCCATCCTGCTCACCCACGGCCACTTTGACCACATCGGCGGCGTGGCGGGGCTGGCGGACGAGGGCGTTGACGTCGTCATCCATGTGGCCGACGCGCCCATGCTGCGCGACGCGCAGCTCAACGCCTCCTGGCTGGTGGGCGATCATGTGACGGCCCCGGCGGCCACCCGCACCATCCGCGAGGGTGATGTGCTGCACTATGCCGGCGCGGATTTCACCGTGCTGCATACCCCTGGGCACACGCCGGGCAGCGTCTGCTACCAGACGGGGGAGTGGCTCTTCACCGGCGACACCCTCTTCCACTACGGCTATGGCCGCACGGATTTGCCCGGCGGCAGCATGCGGGAGCTGGCGGCTTCGCTGCGCCGTCTGCAGCCCCTGATGCAGCAGTACGATATCTTCCCGGGACACTGACCCGGCAC
>JBGVOA010000111.1:0-4942 GCA_045126095.1 Christensenellales bacterium
CACGCTGGAACAAAAGCACGGCTGGCGCATGGATTTCTCCTTCAACACCATCACCTCCTACTCCGAGAGCACCGAGGCTGTGCTGGATGAGCTGAAATACCCCGTGCACATCTACGCCCTGTACGAGCGCGGCCAGGAGGATCAGCCGCTGCTGGAGCTGCTGGACCGCTACTGCGCCGCCTCCGCCTTCCTCACCTGGGCGCAGACGCCCCTGAGCCTCTATCCGGACATGGTGGTGCGCTATGCTGGCTCCTACTCCGGCGGCCAGGTGTCCTCCGGCTGCATCGTGGTGGAATGCCCCGCCACGGGCCGCTTCCGCGTGCTGACGCCGGTCAGCCTACTGGGCCTGTCCGCCAACGCGGAAACCAACAGCTATGAGATCGACTCCCTCACCTACGAGAAGGAGCTGACCGCCGCCATTTCCTACGTCACCCAGGAGAAGGTGCCCGTGGTGTGGGTGCTGCAGGGCCATGGCGAGATTGCGGCGGACGGGGCGGCCTACTTCACCCAGCTGCTGATGGACAACCACTACGACATGCGCTTTGCCCCCCTTGCCAGCATGGATCTGCAGCCGGACGACCTCCTGGTGATCCTTTCCCCCCAGAGCGACCTGACCCAGGCGGAGCTGGAAGGCATCGTGGCCTTTGCGGACGCAGGAGGCAGCCTCCTCATCGCCATTTCGCCCTACGACTCCCTCTCCGGCACCTCCACCCTGCCCGGCGGCATGCCCCATCTCCGGGAGCTGCTGCGCCTGTACAGCGCCATCCCGCTGGAGGGCATCGTCAGCATCCCCACGGAGGATAACAACGCCTATATCTCCCTGAATGGCTACCTGAGCAGCCGCGGCGTCACAGCTGAAATGCAGAGCGATGGCATCGCATCGCTGCCGATGATGCTGACCGGCGCCTTCCAGACCCCCGGCGATGACCTCACCGCCCCGCTGGCCGTGCCCATCCTCATGTCGGACGAAAACACCAGGCTGCTGAGCCTGCCGGAGAAGGAGTTCGGCGCTTCCGGCCCCTTCACCCTGGGCCTGGAGAGCCAGCGCATTTCCTCCACGGGCGAGGTCAGCCGCGCGGTGATCCTCGGCTCCCCCTCCCTCCTCACCAGCACCGACAGCCACAGCAATGTCTACATACGCGAGTTCATCGTGCGCGTCGCTGACCATCTGGTGGACAATGAATCCGACGACCTCTCCATCGCGCCCAAGGTGGCCTTCCGCCCGCGCCTGTCGGCGGACGCGCTGTCCACGGGCAGCATGATGCTCGTGGCGCTCCCGCTGACCATCCTGGCCGCCGCGCTGATCGTCCTGTACCCGAGGAGGCATCTGTGATGGAAAGCGTCGAAAAGAAAAAGCGCCGCATCCCGGTCAAATGGGAGCGGCTGATCCTGCTCTTCGTCTGCGCAGCGGCGCTGACGGTGGTGCTGCTCCTCACCCGCCAGGCCACACAGCCTGAGTCCGTCACCCCCAGCGCGCCAGTCAGCACTACCGTGACGCTATTTGAATACCCCGCCCAACAGGTGACGGGCATGACCATCCAGCGCAGCGGCGAGGCTCCCTGGACGGTGGAAATGGACGAGGAATCCGGCTGCTTCCGCCTGGCGGGCGAGGAGGGCGATCCCCTGACCGTTGCCATGACCCTGCAATTGCAGCAGGCCGCCGCCATCATCACCGTGGAGCAGGTCATTTCCAGCGACCCGGCGGAATACACGCCCCACATGGCGGACTACGGCCTGGCCGAGCCCCGTGAATCCGCCATCCTCCGCTTCGCCGACGGCACGGTGCGCACCCTGTACTTCGGCAGCCGCGCGCCCCACACCGCCGCCTGGTACTACATGCGCATGGAGGGCGACGACCGCCTCTTTGCGCTGAGCACCGGCATGGTGGAGGCGCTGCTCGTCAGCCGGGAATCCCTGCGGGAGGTGACCCAGCCGACGCTCCACAAGGCCCGCATCGACCGCATCACCCTCACAAACGGCAACGGCAGCCTCCATGCCCAGTGGACGCTGCAATGCGCCATCGACGCGGCAGACGCGTCCGAGCGCTGGCAGATCACCGCGCCCTTCGTCTATCCGGCGGACGCGTCAGCCATGCAGAACCTGCTCTCCAACGCCGCCAACCTGCGCCTGGGCGCGCACGTTGCCCCCGCCACGCCGGAGAACCTGAGCCTCTACGGCTTCGACGAGCCCCGCATGACCCTCGAAGTGCACATGGCCCCCGGCGCCATCGCCACCCCCGGCGAGGACGGTGCGCTTGCTGTCACCGACTGGCCGGAGTCCACCGTGGCCTTTGTGATCGGCGGCGCGCGCAGCGATATGGTGGATTACGTCCGCTGCGGCGAGGACATCTACGTCTGCAGCCACTTCACCATGGGGGTTTTCATGGACATTGACCCTGCCAGCACCATGAACCGCTATCCGGTGCTGACCGCGCTGGGGAACCTGGCCAGCCTCGTCATCGAGGCGAACGGCGAGACCACCGCCTACGTCCTCACCCGCACCGAGCAGGTGGCCCCCAACAACGACCTGGTGTACGACGAGGAGGGCAATCTCCTCTGGGACGTGACCGTCACCCGCAACGGCGAGCCCTTCGATTACGCCGCCTTTGAGGCCGCCTACCTCCGCCTGACCACCGTGGCCGTCGCGGGCACAATCCCCGCAGATGACACGGTGGACGCGTCCCCCCACACCACCTACACCTTCACCGATGTGGACGGCTCCGTGCACACCGTCGCCCTGACCAGCTACGGCGTGCTGCACGACGCGGTCAGCGTGGACGGGCATCAGGCCTTCTACATCGAGAAGAACCGCTTCCAGCTTGGGCTGGAATGAAAGGAACCCCGGAGGCTGCCATGCCGCACGCCTCCGGGGTTTGCTTTATTCCAGACTGATGTTGAACCGCGCCGCCAGCGCCGTCAGGCAGGCTTCAGGCTCCGCCTTTGCATCGGGATAGCGGGCAGCGAAGTCCGCACCCTCCGCCTCGCAGCCGTGGGCCAGCAGCAGCTCCGTCGCCCGGGCAATGTCGCCCCGACGGCCTGCGATCAGCGCGCTGTCCAGCAGATGATGCATTGGCCATAGCTGCGGGTAATCCATGCGCTTTGCCAGAATTGCATCGCGGCTGCTGAGCGCATCGAACATGGGCAGCACGGCGCTCGTCAGCCGTGCGAGGATGTCCGTAATGATCGGCTCCACGGGCTTTCGCAGGTTGTAGGAGCCATTCTGCTTCTTGCTCCGCTCCCCCACCGTCCAGCGCAGGTTGCACTGCCATTCGTGATAGAAGCGCTTCCCGTCCGCCACTGGCGCAAAGGTGCGCAGCTGGCATTCCGGCACGCGGACGCCCACGCTGACCCAGAACAGGTGCGTCTCATCCCGGTACGCCTGCCCCCGCTGGAGCTCAACCACCTGCGAGACGTCCCCATCCACAAAGCGGTGGAATACCCGGCCATGCTTGCGGAAGCCCAGCGGCTTGAGAACCTCGTATATCGCCTGCTGCACCTCGTCCAGCGCCTTCGTCGCCTCCGCCAGACGCTGCTTGTGCATCTCCTCCGTCATGCGCTTCACCTCCGCCATCATCATAACATATCCACAGCCGCTGCACAAGAAAAACCTCCGGCCCATCTGAGCCGGAGGCATATTTGCTATCAGGAATTGCGGGAGTAGTTGGGGGCTTCCTTGGTGATGGAGATATCGTGGGGATGGCTCTCCGCCAGGCCAGCGCCGGTGATCTTGATGAACTCCGCATTCTGGCGCAGGTGATCGATGGTGGGTGCGCCGCAGTAGCCCATGCCGGCACGCAGGCCGCCGATCATCTGGAAGATGGTGTCCGCCAGGACGCCCTTGTAGGGCACGCGGCCCTCAACGCCTTCGGGCACGAACTTCTTGGACTCAGCCTGGAAGTAGCGATCCTTGGAGCCAGCCTCCATGGCCGCCAGAGAACCCATGCCGCGGTAGACCTTGAAGGAACGGCCCTGGTAGATCTCCGTCGCGCCGGGAGCCTCGTCGGTGCCCGCCAGCATGGAGCCCAGCATAACCGCTGAGCCGCCAGCCGCCAGGGCCTTGACGATATCGCCGGAGTACTTGATGCCGCCGTCCGCGATCACGCGGATGCCGTGCTTGTCGGCCTCCTCCGCACAATCGGCAACCGCCGTCACCTGGGGCACGCCGATACCGGCGACCACGCGGGTGGTGCAGATGGAGCCCGGGCCGATGCCGACCTTGACGCAGACAACGCCAGCGCTGATCAGGTCATGGGACGCGCCGGCGGTGGCCACGTTGCCGGCGAACAGCTGGATGTTGGGGTAGCGGTTGCGGATGGCCTCCACCTGCTTGAGCACGCCCACGGAATGGCCATGCGCGGTGTCGATGGAGATCACGTCAACCTTGGCGTCCAGCAGCGCGTCAATGCGGTCGAACACGTCGCCGGTGACGCCAACCGCCGCGCCGCACAGCAGACGGCCGTTGGAATCCTTCGCGGAATTCGGATACTTGGTGGACTTTTCGATGTCCTTGATGGTGATCAGGCCGCGCAGGCCGCCGTTCTCGTCCACGATGGGCAGCTTCTCGATGCGGTGCTCGGCCAGGATCATCTTGGCCTCCTCCAGGGAGGTGCCAACGGGCGCGGTGATCAGGTTGGTGCTGGTCATGAACTCATGGATGGGGCGGTTGTAATCCGTGACAAAGCGCAGATCGCGGTTGGTCAGGATGCCCACCAGCTTGCCGTCCTCGCAGATCGGCACACCGGAGATCTTATAGCGGGCCATGAGGTTCTCCGCGTCCTGAATCAGGTGATTGGGAGAGAGGAAGAAGGGATCAGTGATGACGCCATGCTCGGAGCGCTTGACCTTGTCGACATGCGCAGCCTGATCGGCGATGGACATGTTCTTGTGGATGATACCCAGACCGCCTTCACGGGCCATGGCGATGGCCATGCGGGAATCGGTGA
>JBGVOA010000112.1:0-4367 GCA_045126095.1 Christensenellales bacterium
CACGCACCACGATCATTTCTTCAATTACGATTCCAGCCTCAACCGCATGAACAGCGTCAATGTCGGCCCGAAGAAGGATATTCTGGCCATGTGGAAGGCAGCGGCGGACAAGTTCGGCATGCCCTTTGGCATCTCCGAGCACCTGGGAGCGTCCTTCTCCTGGTGGCGCAGCAACAAGGGCTGCGACCAGAAGGGCCCCTATGCCGGTGTGCCCTATGACGGCAACGATCCCGAATACGCGGATTTCTACCATGCCAATCAGGAGCATCTGGGCGGCAATCCCCATGACCTGAACCCCTGGTACACCCCGAACAAGGAGTTCCAGGCGTACTGGCTGCGGTGCGTGAACGAGATGGTGGAGAAGTTCCAGCCTGAGCTCCTGTACACCGATGGCTCGCTGCCCTTCGGCCAGCACTGGCAGGGGAATCAGAGCGGCCTGAATGAGGCGGACTACGCTCTGGGCCTGCAGGCGGTGGCGAATCTGTACAACACCTCCATCGGGAAGCATGGGGAGAACAGGGCGGTGTACCTGCAGAAGGACCGCAATCCGGATATCTACTCGGTGGGCGTGCTGGACATCGAAAAGAGCCAGCTGCCCGGCATCATGCCTGAGCCCTGGCATACCGACACCTGCATCGGCAACTGGTTCTACGATGTGCATCATCCCTACAAGGAGCCGGACCAGATCATCGAGATGCTGGTGGACATCATCTCCAAGAATGGCGTGATGCTCCTCAACATCCTCCAGCGGCCCGACGGCTCTATCGACGAATACGCTGACTACATCCTGGAGCAGCTGGCCGCGTGGTTCAGCGTGTGCAGCGAGGCCGTGTACGGCACGCGTCCCTGGCACGTGTTCGGCGAGGGCGAAACCCGCGTGAAGATCGAGGGCTTCCGGGAGGACAAGACCGACTGGAACCGCAGCGATTTCCGCTTTGTGCAGAAGGATGGCGCGGTGTACGCCTTCATGATGGGCGCGAAGGACGGCGAGACCGTCACCCTGCGCAGCTTTGCGGAGGACGAGGTCACCAGCGTGGAGCTGCTGGGCTATGGACCGGTGCCCTTCCGCAAGGAGTTCGGCGTTCTGGTGGTGCAGCTGCCTGAGAAGCTGCCGACCTTCTGCGCCAACGCGCTGAAGATCCGCTGAAACGCATAAAAACAGTCCCCGGCCGTGATGACCGGGGACTTCGTGTGTCCGGGGAAGGTTTACCAGGGGAAGGGCCAGGTGGAGAGGCATTCCGCCGGCACCCAGCCGCGGCGATCCTCGTTGATGGCGTAGTCATGGTAATGGATCTGCGCCCAAAGCACGCCGTCCACCTCTTCGTAGCCGTAGATCACGGCGCGGCTCTCCTTGTAGAGCATGCTGACCTTGTACATCCGGAAATGCTCGCCCGGGCCGAAGTAGACGCGCTGATCGTAGAGCACCTCGCGGGCGTCGCCCTCGTCGTTCTCGGTGAGCACCAGGGTCGGGTCAAGGTCGATGCGGTTTTCGGGGGTGTAGGCGCGCATCCACTCGCCGCGGTAGTTGAACTCAATCTGGAACCACCACAGCTCGTTCTCGGGATCCCAGGCCTTGGAGATGACGTTGATCTCGGTTCCGCTGCTGAAGAAGGAGCCGGGCTCGTCGTAATCGTTGCTGGGGCCGGAGCGGGTAACGGCGGTCTTGTTCAGGCGGGCCACAACGCCCTCGGAGGGGTAGCCGTCCGCAGGCAGGGTCGCGGTGGGTGTGGGGGTGATCATTTCCACCAGCGGCGGGGTGGTCGGCGGAGGTGTGATGATGATCACGCTGCGGGTGGGAGTGGGCGTGATGTACTCCACGCGCGGGGTGGGCGTGGGGGTGACATACTGCACGTAAGGCGTGGGGGAGGGCGTGATGTACTGCACATAGGGCCTGGGCGTGGCTGTCACGCGGGTGTAGGGCGTGGCGGTGGCATGGGCGCCGCTGGCAACGATCACGTCGGTGATGGTTGCGCCGGTACGGCCGTAGCCCTGGGTGGCGGACTCGATGGTCAGCTCAATGCGCGTCACGCCGCTGAGCTGCTGGGGCAGCAGGATGCGCTGATAGCCGTTGTACCAGGCGCTGGAGGACGCGTTGGGCCGGAAGGAGTCCGACATGCGGTAGCGATAGGTCACCGAGGTGGAGGTGTAGTAGTTGGCGCTGTACCACACCGTCACGGCGATCACGTCGGGGCGGTCGTAGTGGTTGTAGTAGTTCTGGCTGTAGCAGTGACCGTTGCGCACCCAGATTTCGCCCACCGACGCATTGTAGAGGTTGATGGTCAGGTCCGCGCCGTAGCCGGAGGCATTCTTGGTCCAGGTGGTGGCGGTGCTGCCGTCGGTCAGGGTGGTGACGGCGTTGCCGGTGCTGTCGGTGATGGAGCCGATGTAGACCGGGTTGGCCGGGCCGTTGGCCGCAAGCGCGCCCGTGCACAGGCAGGTCAGCAGAAGAACCAGCAGGGCAAGGAGAAGCGTCTTCTTCATGAGGGTCATCATCCTTTCTCGCGCGCCCGGGGCGGGCTTGCTTTCTGGGGGATTCAACCATATAACGATTCACTCTGGTATTTTCTTCACGCCAATGGCCAAATCCTGCAATTTTTTTGTATCTTTCTTACGGGAATTTGTGTTTTGGCCCTTTTCAAATCGGAAATCCTGTTGTACAATGGGTACAGAGAATTGAGCGTGGTAGCAGCAGGTCTGTGGCCTGGCGTGTAAGCGCTTACATATCAAAGGAGGAATCATCATGGAGCTTCGTACTGCATCCTCGCCCCGCGACGTAAAGCATTATGACACCCAGCGTCTGCGCGAGGAGTTCCTGATCAACGATCTTTTCAAGGCTGACGACGTGAAGCTGGTGTACAGCCATATCGACCGCATTATCACCGGCAGTGCTGTGCCGGTCAACGGCGTGCTGACGCTGGACGCGGGCGACGAGCTGCGCGCGGAGTACTTCCTGCAGCGCCGCGAGCTGGGCGTGATCAACATTGGCGGCGAGGGCACCGTGACGGTGGACGGCGAGGTCTTCACCCTGCGCCATCGCGACGGCCTCTACGTCGGCCGCGGCAAGAAGGAGATCGTCTTCGCCTCTGCGGACGCGTCCAATCCGGCCAAGTTCTACCTGAACAGCTGCCCCGCGCACACGGCCTATCCCACCGTGTACATCCGCCCCGAAGACTGCGTCCGCCAGGAGCTGGGCAGCCTGGAAACGGCCAACCACCGCACCATCTGCAAGTACATCCTGCCTGGCCAGGTGCAGTCCTGCCAGCTGGTGATGGGTATGACCAAGCTGGAGCCCGGTTCCGTTTGGAACACCATGCCCTGCCACACCCATGACCGCCGCATGGAGGTCTACCTGTACTTCGATATGCCCGAGGATGCCTTCGTGATGCACTTCATGGGCGAGGGCCAGGAGACCCGCCACATCATCATGCGCAATCAGGAGGCGGTCATCAGCCCCTCCTGGTCCATCCACTCCGGCTGCGGCACCCAGGCGTACACCTTTATCTGGGGCATGTGCGGCGAGAATCAGGATTTCGATGATATGGACGGCATCGCCATGAAGGACCTCAAGTAATCTGCAACAACATATGTATTAGGAGGAAACACATCATGAACATGTTCTCTCTGGAAGGCAAGGTTGCGCTGGTGACCGGCGCGTCCTACGGTATCGGCTTTGCCATCGCCAAGGCTCTAGCCAAGGCCGGCGCCACCATCTGCTTCAATGACCTCAAGCAGGAGTTTGTGGACAAGGGTCTGGCCGCCTATGAAGCCGAAGGCATCAAGGCGCACGGCTATGTCTGCAACGTCTGTGACGAAGAGGGCGTGCAGGCCATGGTCGCCAAGATCGAAGAGGAAGTCGGCGTGATCGACATCCTGGTCAACAACGCGGGCATCATCAAGCGCATTCCAATGTGCGAGATGAGCGCGGCGGACTTCCGCCAGGTCATCGACGTCGACCTGAACGCGCCCTTCATCTGTGCCAAGGCCGTCATCCCCTCCATGATCAAGAAGGGCCACGGCAAGATCATCAACATCTGCTCCATGATGTCCGAGCTGGGTCGCGAGACCGTGTCTGCCTACGCGGCGGCCAAGGGCGGTCTGAAGATGCTGACCAAGAATATCTGCTCCGAGTACGGCCACCTGAACATCCAGTGCAACGGCATCGGCCCGGGCTACATCGCCACCCCCCAGACCGCGCCCCTGCGCGAGCTCCAGCCCGACGGCAGCCGTCATCCCTTCGACCAGTTCATCATCGCCAAGACCCCCGCTGAGCGCTGGGGCGAGGCGGACGACCTGGGCGGCCCCGCCGTGTTCCTGGCTTCCGACGCCTCCAACTTCGTCAACGGCCACATCCTGTACGTGGACGGCGG
>JBGVOA010000113.1:0-1752 GCA_045126095.1 Christensenellales bacterium
ACCTCAAGCGCCTGGAAAAAGCCGGCGTGCCCGTGCTCTGGCGGCCCTTCCATGAGATGGACGGCAAGTGGTTCTGGTGGGGCCGGGGCGGCGCGGAGGGCTTCGTGAAGCTCTGGCGGCTGATGTACGACCGCTACGTGAACCACCACGGCCTGCACAACCTGATCTGGGTGCTGGGCTTCTCCGACGCGCCGGGCGACCTCGCTCCCTGGTATCCCGGGGATGACGTAGTGGACGTGCTGGGCGGCGACAGCTACCAGGGCGGTGCGCAGGGGCAGCTCTACCGCAAATGCGCGGCCATTGCGCCCCAGGGCATGCCCATCTGCTACCACGAGTGCGGCGAGATCCCCACCGCCGCGATGATGCGCGAGGAGGAAGCCCCCTGGGCCTGGTTCATGACCTGGCACACCCGCTGGCTGACCTCGGAGGAGTTCAACCCCGGCGACCGCCTGACGGAGGTCTACCACGACCCATACTTCGTGACCCTCAACGCTTTGCCGGATATCATCGCTGAATGACAATGCAAGGCGCACGCTCCCAAGCAAGGGAACGTGCGCTTTTATTGCATCTGCCGCAAAAGGCGTTTTCGTTGACATACAGCCAATTCATGATATACTATAAATAGCTTCACTCAGGTAATATACAGGAGGTACATACCATGCGAGCCACGCCTCACCCCGATGCCCTGCAGGTCCGTCAGCAGCTTCAGCAGCAGCGTTCCGACAGCCTGGAGGCCTGCAAGAGCGCCGTTCCTCCGGAGCTCACGCTTCTCTATGTCCGCTCCATTGGCGCGGCCTTGCTGCTGAATATCGTCACCCTGGGCATATTCGGCCTGTTCTGGACGTGGAAGATCATCCGGAATCACCACATCCTTGCGGACGAGGGGAACGCCTGCCTGAAGGAGTTCCTGCTCCTGCTCTTTGTGCCCTTCTACGCCATCTTCTGGTATGAAACCCGCGGCCGCAGCCTGTGCAGGGCCGCCCGCACCAAGGGCTTTGACGTGCCCGACCGCAGCATGCTTCATGCGCTGTTGGCAGTCGCGGGGCTGAACATCGTCAACCTGTGCCTGATGCAGCATGCCTTCAACGGCATCGCTGATGGCTCCAGCCTGATCGATCCACCCAAGGCAGCTTCGATCCCCCGTTCCCAGCCCTTCATCGCCGCCGCACAAAAGCCCGAAAACAAGCGCCCTGAGCCCGCGCCTGCTGCCATCCCCGCGCCGGACAGGTTCTGGAAATGCGATTGCGGCACAAAGAACCCCGTGGGTAATCGCGTCTGCAAGGGCTGCATCTCATGGCGATGCACCTGCGGCGCCCTCAATCGCCCCGAACGGGACGTCTGCACCTCCTGCCAGACATGATGCCCCTATCCAAAGACAATGCGCACGCTCCCAGGCAAGGGAACGTGCGCCTTTTTGTATGCGGTTTATTCCTCTCCGTCAACCTGGGACGGCTCCTTGCCGCCGCGCAGCTGCCTGAGGGCCTCGGGGATGCGGGCTGCGTCCTCCGCACTCAGCGGCGGGTACTCCGGCGACATCTGCGTCAGCACATCCAGCAGGATTTCGCTCATCAGGTAGCGGGCATACCACTTGTCGTCCGCCGGAAGGATGTACCAGGGGGCCTCCGGGGTGGCGGTGGCATTGATCGCATCCTCGTAGGCTGCGTCGTATTCGTCCCAGAGGTCGCGCTCCTGCATGTCGCCCAGGGACAGCTTCCAGTGCTTCTCCGGCAGCACCATGCGGTCCATGAAGCG